>RPOO01000036.1 GCA_003857025.1 Methanothrix sp. | reverse complement strand
TTTATGTTTCCAAATTCGTGTATCAGAAAAATTTAAGAAGTCGATGTTATAATTATCTTAAAGGGAGACCGCCCCATGAAAAGAACATCAAGGATTTTCAGCCTCATTTTATTGCTTGTGTTGTCGGTGGCAACACATGGTTGCATAGGAATAGACTGTGGGAAAGAAAAGGGCCACTGCATGTCGGAAGTTGAGCGAGTTTCGGTAGGTGATATCAACATCACTTACCAAATCCTCGGCCAGGGATATCCGATAGTATTGATTATGGGCTTCGGATCAACAATGGATATGTGGAGCCCCCTTTTCCTGGATAATCTCTCGTCCAAATACAAAGTAATAGTATTCGACAATCGTGGCATGGGAAATACCACCGCACCACCTGGGAACTTTTCTATTGCTCAGTTTGCCGATGACACCGCAGGCCTTATGGCAGCTTTAGGCATAGAAAAGGCCCACATACTGGGCTGGTCCATGGGGTCGTTCGTGGCTCAAGAGCTGGCCGTCCGCTACCCCGAAAGAGTGAATAAAATTATTTTATACGCAGGGGATTGCGGCGGAAAAGAGGCGGTCATGCCTTCCCCTCAGGTTCTAAAGGATCTAGCAGATACCTCAGGGTCCCCGGAAGAGCGAGGCATGAGGCTATTTAGCCTGCTCTTCCCGAAAGATTGGCTGTCCAAGCAGCCGGCCTTTTATAAGTGGTTCCCTTTGCCCAAAGAGACATCATCTCCTGAGAATATCGAACGCCAGGCCCAGGCTATCGCTGCATGGCCAGGTGCATACGATCGGCTCGGCTTGATAAAGTCACCCGCCCTTATAGTCACCGGCAAAGAGGATGTCATAACGCCACCTGAGAATGCGTTTATTCTAGCTCAAAGGATTAACGTTTCCTGGCTGGTTCAGTTCGGAGGGGCAGGCCACGGTCTGATGTATCAGTATCCTGACAGTCTGGCCAAAATTGTCGCGGACTTTATCGAGCTGTCCAATTAGTCTCGGAGAGAAAAAGAGGCTTGATCGCTCACTCTTTTTAATACATAACTGCTCATCTTTGCAGAGCTTCTTTTTTCACTTTATTAATGCTTTCTTGCCCATAGCATTCAGCCGAGCATCAAATAGGGCGGGCAGGTCCCGACAATCCAGGTCACAAGCAAGAAAAATCCGACAAGCGAAACAAGATACGATCACGGTGTAGCAGCCATATACACCGCAAACAGGTACCGCAGGATAAATCCTAAAATGATCCTGATCACGCGGTCGATCATGCCAATGTTCTTTTCAATATTCTTCATCTCATTCCTCTGATTAAAATAGACAGTTGTAATCGAAATAATTAAGAAATAATAACTGATGTTATTCACTCGGCTGTTATCGTCTGCTAACCATAACTGGATCCAACAAAGCACAAATTTGATAACCCAATATGCCCAACATAAGTAAAAAAGGATAATTATATGATGACAAAGGCCAGAGACGCGATCGCCTCTGCCCTGCGCGCCGCGGGCACCGATGTGGCCACCTGCGTGCCGGGCCTGGGGGCCACCGATATCTATTGCGATTACTGCAAATTGCAGGCCCAAAGACCAGTCTTCTCTTTTCATGAAGAGGTAGCATACACCGTCGCCCACGGAGCGGCGCTGGCAGGCAAAAGAGCCTTCACAACAATGAAAGCGCACGGTTTTTTTAAGGCGGCAAACAGCGTCAGCGATTCGCTCTATTCCGGGACCGTGGCCGGTTTCGTCTCATTGGTAGTAGATGATCGCAGCGGCATACAGTCGGACAGCATCGCAGATACAATCGGATTCGTGAAGGGGCTTGGCATTCCTCACAAAGTGGCGGATGTGGATGATGTCTTCAATGACGTTTTGGAGGGCTTCCAGCTCTCGGAAAAGCTAGAGCTGCCCTTTGCCCTCATCATCGATGCCGCAGATCTGGATCTGCCATCTCGCATTCCGGATTATCAGGCAAAGGAATGCATCGATCCGAAGCCGGCAGACTATCAAAGAAATGTCACCCAGCACGTGCTCTGTCCGCCTTTCTGCAAATATCAGCGAAACGTTCTGCAGTGCAAGCTTTCCGGCGGCAACTGGAAGAGCGTTCCCAGGCCGACCATTCTACCTCTTTTCGAAGCTCTGCCGGAAAAATGGAAGTGCATTGCAGGGGAATACGCCATCGTCTTTGAAGCTCTCCGTTCGGTCAAGGGAGAGATCACATCCGGGGACACCGGCCTGTCCACGCTCTTCGCTCTTCCGCCTTACGACTGCATCGATGTGACCACCTACATGGGTGGCAGCGTACCGCTGGCTTTGGGTGCATATCTGTCAGGTGTCAGGCCCGCCTGGGCGGTCAGTGGCGACTTTTCGTTCATCGCCGCCGGACACCTGGGACTCCTGGAGGCCGTGCAGCGACGTATTCCGCTAAAAGTCCTGCTGCTATGTAACGGAATGGCCAAGACCACCGGCGGCCAGAAGATCCCGGACGGGCTGCTGGAGCGCATCCTCTCCAGCTATGCGAAGTATGTGCAATTCATTCATAATCCACTGGACGGCGAGGAAGTGAAATCGATTATCAAAGGGGCTTCATCATCGTCAGAACTAAGTATCGTGGTCGCAGATTTTCGGGAACTCGATGAAATTCACTCCCTTCAACTCGTGAAAACGTAAACATTGTGAAAAACGTGAACAAAAGAAGCATCCAGTGATTCCGATGCAGAGCCGAATACCGCCAATGCAGCTATTTAATTCATGCCTGCCATTTGTCTTTTTCTTCCTGCAAACTTGCAAGAATCGAACGTTCCACCTCATCGATCGCCCGGCCCAGCACCGCATAGCTGAGCACGATCTTTCCCGCAGGAGTATCCCCGCATCCAAGCATTTCGCACAGCTCTCGATCATACTCCTCAAGGTTTATCGATCTCTTGCGCAAATACTCGTGCCCCCAGGGTCCCGCCACCAGATACTTGTTCAGAGGATCGGAGCTGCCGCGATAGTGCTCAAGCATCGCTTTTGCCGGATCGTCGAGGCGATCAAAGGTCTTTTTTAGCGCTGCCGCCTTCTTTGCCTCATCCGTTTTGGTGGGATTCTTTGGCCGCCAAACAGCGGATTCCAGCGCCTGAACCATAACCGCATCGAGATTGATGCGCATAAAGCGCAATGTGTTTTTTGTGGACAGGTCGAGGCTCTTTGCCTTTGCCTGCACATCCTGGCGTTGCTGCTTTGTGTCTTCGCCCGCTTTTGTTTCGAGCGTGCCCAAAGCAGCACGAAACATCTGCCAGCTCTTTGCCACGGACTTTGCATAAACGGAGACCTTGTAGAGACTGTCCGAGAACTCGCCCTGCTGCAACGGTTTCAATTGGCTCAATAATGCCTCAATCGATCTCTGCAAATCTGAATCGCTCATCTCTTACGCCACCTGATATTACACGGATATTATGATCTATCAAATTGATCCTCAAGTGACTTCCTCACATGGCCTTGAATGGACAGGGCTTTCTATGTCATCGATCTAACTTGCTTTGAATCATTTGCTCAAAGTAGGGTTCAGATCTTGATAGGCTCTTCCCCTCAGTCCGAGGGTGCGAATGTTCAGGCTGGCATTGATGTCCCGATCCATCTCTAGCCCACAGTTAGCTCCAATTGGTCTTCTTGTCATCGATTGGGGTACATCCTGAACTTGCAGGCAGTCTTCATCCCCGGCACTCCCCTATCTGAATATCTATGGACCCATAACTAGATATCGATTTCGCTTCAAGTTCAATCGCATTAGGTACAGCATTCATCCCATCCATTGAACGGATGGGGTCTTCTGCCTGCTTTTCTATAAATCGCAATTTTCCTTTTTGCTTTCTTCTCTTTTGCTTAAATCCTCTTCTACTCTGTCCTCCAGCTCTTGCGGATGATCTCCCATTTGCGATCTCTCTCCCGGACGATCTGCTCGATATCCTCGTCTCTCAGATGCCGGAAGCGTCCCTGGCTGGAGAGATAATCCCTGACGGATGCAAATTCCTTCGGGTTTTTATTTAAGATGAATTCCCCGTTCTCCCACTCTGCCAGATACCACAGGCCGCAGTCCACCACATCCTTTCCCAGGTCGATGGCGCTATTGGTCGGCGTGCCCCATCCGGTCGGGCAGGGCGCAAACACGTGGATGTAGGATGTGCCGTCCACGGATTTTGCCTTATTTATTTTATTTAGGAAATCCTGGATATAGCCCACGCTGGCCGTGGCTGCATAATCGATGCCGTTGGCGGCAACGATCTCGAACATATTCTTCTTGCGGTTCCGCCGTCGCCGGAAATGCCCACGACCTGAAAATCCTTCAGCCCGAGCGCCTTTGCACCGGCAGCGACACCCGACATCATGGAGGCCGTTCCGGCAAAGGTGGAGATCAGGGCATTGTTGGCGAAACATAGCTGCGGATACATGAAGCCCACCGCAGAGATGCAACCCGCCGGGACGACGGCAAAGGTCCTTTCGCCCAAGACCTTCATGATCAGCCTGACGGCGATGCTTCCGCCGCAACCAGCATACGCCTTATGGCCATAGAAAAATTCTTTGTCGGTTATGGTCTTTGCATTTACGGCATTTGCTTTTAATGAGTTTGCTTTTGAGGCATTTACTCCGGTTGTTTCATCATTTGGATTTGAATCATTCGAGCCAGCCGCTTTGCAGTCACTCATCGACAGCTACCCCCAAATTGATGAGCGTGATGGGATCGGCGGAGATCACATGCGGTCTCGAAAGCCGAACTCCCAGGGCCACCGCCTAGTTTCCCGATACAAACACTTTTTCTACCTGCATCATTTGGCACCATCCTTTGCCGGTCGGATTGGAGGGATTGCAGAGAATCAGCGCCTTAGGCTTCTGCTCAAAGGCCCTCATCAGCTCTTCCTCATCAAATGCGAAATTCGGAGGATGCAGAGGCACAAAGACTGGCTCTGCTCCGGAGAGGATGGCGTCCGCACCATAATTCTCGTAGAAGGGCGAGAATACAATTACTTTGTCGCCGGGATTGCAGACAGTCATCGTGGCGGTCATCATCGCTTCCGTGCTGCCGCAGGTCACGCATATCTCGGTTTCCGGGTCGATCTCAAGCCCATAAACCGGGACTGCTTTCTAGCCAGAGCCTCACGAAAATTGGGTGCGCCCCAGGTTACGGCATACTGATGCGGACCGGCTGAAGCGGCCCTTTGCAGCGCCTGCAAAAGCTCCACCGGCGGGTCGAAGTCGGGAAAGCCCTGGGATAGATTGATGGCGCCATGCATATTTGCGATTCTGGTCATCCTGCAAATGACCGATTCCGTAAAAAAACCGATGCGTCTACTTAATGATGGCATTGTCTCGCTCACTTCATAAAAATATTTGATGGTGGTTCATCAGATCGGCATAAAACCGAGATGATCCTACCTCAAGTCCACAGTCTTTTCGCTTTGTGGGTCGCCCTGGGCAGCTCGCCTTCGTCAAGCACAGTGACGATCTTCGGTTTTACTCCGGTGCGAGTCTTGATCTTCTGGGACACATTTTCAGCGATTGAATTTTTATCCTCGGTGGAGCCGGAAGCCCTTTCCACTTCCACGTTGAATCTGGTTGTGAAGTTTTCGGTTATGGCCGTGATCCTGTACTCGCCCGTGATCTCCGTTGATCCCGGGAAGTAGTCCTTGCGTTCTTGGGCATATTCAGTAACCCTTTTTTGGCGAGATAAATGTCCTTATAGCGGCAATTGCAAGTTATTTTTAATTTATTTATTATTTTAATCACATTGGCCTCAACCCACGAATTAATGTACATTCATGTTGTGGGACTTAATTTGATCCGCAAATGAGGAAGAGGTCAAGGGAATCAGAATGCTTTGGCAATGAGTCCGCGAAAGGATGCGAGAAGGTCAATGAACTTGATTTGTGGGGCTGATATCATTCTGATAATTATCCCGAGAATCTTTTCGAGGATTATTCTAAGATTTTTTCCGAGGATCATTCCGAGATTCATTCTGTGAATTTCTATGAGATCTATGACCGATGAGGCTTTGGGGTTTAAAAATTAATAATATTTGAAAAAATATAACATAACTATAAAATTATTAAATCACGCCTTTGGTGCTGGGCACTCCGTTTCCCTCTTTTGTCGCTGCCTGGCGAATGGCAAATCCCAGAGCCTTGAATACGCCCTCTACCTTGTGGTGGTCGTTCTCGCCGGAGAAGCGCACATTCAGCGTGAGGCGTGCGCCGACACAGAGCGCCTCCAGGAACGGCTGCAAGAGCTGCACCTCAAAGTCGCCGATCCGCTCGCCCAGCAACTCACCATTCATGACAAGGTAGGGCCGCCCGCTGAAGTCCAGGGCCACCTCGGCCAGCGCCTCGTCCATCGGAACGGAGAATGATCCGTAGCGCCGAATTCCGCTGCGATCAGCGAGGATGTTGTCCATTGCCAGGCCGATGGCCTTTCCGACGGCCTCCGTTCGGCAAAAGCCCGTTTCCGTGCGCACGGTCAGGTCCATCTGGCTCGTCCTGGCCAGTGCGATCAGCATATGATCTAAAAATCCCGATCCCGAGCAAACATCCGCTTTTCCGCTGCCGTCCAGATCCAGGCTGGCGCAGGCTTTGCTGCCGCGATACTCGGCATTAGCAACTCCATTTCTCTTGCTCGTGCCCGTGCTAGTGCTCATGCTCTTGCCTCCTTTTATTTCCTCAAAGCGGCCAGTGTTTGGCGCACGCTGAGCTTGCCGGTGTAGATGGCCGTTCCCGCCACGGCTCCAGCCGTTTCCGCATCCCGCAACGCCAGCACATCCTCGATGCTCGTCACGCCGCCAGCAGCAACAACGGGGATTTTAACCGCCTGCACCAGGGCGCGCGTGGGTTCGAGGTCGATGCCCTTCTGCCGACCTTCCACATCGATATTCGTGAAAAGAATAGAGCCCGCGCCCTTCTCCTCGAAGAGCTTGCCAAGCTCCACAGCCTTCTTGCCGAGAGTCTTTTGCCAGCCTTCTGTGGTCACGCTGCCCCGCTTGACATCCAGGGCGACCATGATCCTCTCCGATCCGTGCCGATCGGCGAGCCTTGAGACCATTTCCGGATCTTTGAGGGCGGCCGTCCCCAGGATCGCTCTGTCCACGCCCAGATCAAGAATGGTCGAGACATCTTCTTCCGTGCGAATGCCGCCGCCAACCTGCGTGTAGAGGTCCAGCTTCTTGACGATCCGGCTTAAGATGGGCGCATTCACCCGTTTTCCCAGGATTGCTCCATCCAGGTCGATGATATGCAGGTGGTCGGTGCCTTCCGCTACCCAGCGCTCAGCCTGGGCCAGGGGATTGTCCAGGGCCACAACCTCGGTGCCCGGCACGCCGCCCACGAGCTGCACGCACTTGCCGCCGCGCAGATCTACGGCGGGGAAGAAAGCAAAAGTCATGAACGCCTTTTACCGCGCAAATAGACCTTAACTGTTTCGATATTCAGGATGAATTGGGATGAATAATTCATAAAGAATACACCCCTGTATCTTATTGACCAAGCTTCACAGTTTTTTCCTAGTTACAGGTATTTTGCCTCCCGTGCAACTTGTGCCTTTAATTTTATCCTTTCCCGATGGAAAATGCCTGCCCCAAAATCCTGCCCACCGCCAGGTATTTGCGGCCCTCCGGCGCGAAGATGATCGGTTTGACCTTCTCGATATCCGGAACCCCGTCATCCCCGAATACTGCTGCCTCCGCTTTCACATCCAGGATCTCGCCGATGAACTCGGTATGCAGTCCGATCTCCACAAAGCGCAGCAGCTTGCACTCCAGGACCAGCGGGAATTCCTTGACAAAAGGAGCATCCACCACGTTGCTCTTTTCCGGGGTTAAGCCCGTGGCCGCAAATTTGTCGGTGTCCTTTCCCGATACCATGCCGAAATAGTCCGCCTGCTTGGCATAATTCTCGGAGGGTATGCTGACCGTGAAGGCTTTGCGCTCCATGATGTTGCCGTAGGTGTAAGTGGCTTTGCGCAGCGACACGCCGATGCAGGGCGGCACCGAGCAGCAAATTCCCGCCCAAGCAGCGGTCATCACATTTGGTTTTCCTGCACTGTCATACGTTCCCACCACGACGACCGGCGTGGGATAGAGAAGCGTTTTGGCCCCTATTGATTGTTTCATTAAATATTCCTCTCCCATGATTTATCGAGTTGGCTGACTCTCCAATGGGCATAATTTACCAGCCGTTGTAATGCACCCTCTCTTCCAGGTATCTATCCGGTGTTTCCGGCTGTTGATCCGGGTACCCTACCGGGATCAGCGCAAAGGGCGTGATCTCCTCAGGCAGGCCGAGCAGCTTCTTAAAGCCCTCCACCCGGTCCTTCAATGGATAGACGCCTGCCCAGACGGCCCCAAGTCCCAGGGCATGCGCGGCCAGCAAGAGGTTTTGCGCTGCGGCGGAACAGTCCTGCACCCAGAATTTCGGATATTTCTCCAGCGTTGCATCTGCGCAAATCAGCACCGCCACAGGTGCTTGTCTGCACATGGAGGCAGTGGAGCAGATGGCAGGAATTTTTCCCAGAATCTGTGGATCATCGATCACTATAAATTGCCAGGGTTGCTCGTTGCCGGCGGAGGGAGAAAACATGGCAGCTTCCAACAGCTTTTCAATCAGATCGCGGGAGACCGGCTGATCCTGCTTGAACCTCCGAATGCTCCTACGGCTCTTGATGGCTTCGAGTGTGTCCATGGCAAATCACATTATTAATTGTATCTCCAACATATTAATCTTGGCGATTAAGTCTGTGACCTGAACTTAAATGTTAGATGAAATATATAAAATATGGTCGACTATCAAGATTTACTAGTTCAGGACGCTGATGCTGCGCGGCTTGGATCATCATAACCGACTCGGATTTCTAGGCATGATTTGGATTCTTACACGGGACTCGGATCACAAGCAGACTTAATATTATGGAAATCCAATGACGATTCGATTTGTGCTTACTAGAGCTTATGGAGGAGAAAAGAATGAAAATGAGCCGGAGCTGTTTGATGGTTTTTCTATTGCTGGCAATGGTCAATATGTCTTTGCCCGCAGCTTCCCAGGAGCAAGTTGCTGAGACAATTTATGTGCAGGAGGTGGACATGAACGGCACGCTCTTATCCGGGGTTCAGGTTATCGGACAGGATGCGGCCGGATACAGTTTTGAAGGCGTCACCGACTCGAATGGAACCGCGATCGTCAGCGGCCTGCCGGGAGCCTGGCAGTTCTTATTTGTGAAGGATGGTTATGAGCCGCTAAAGTTTAGCAGCAATGTCACCGAGACTGGGGAAGGCGTGGTTTATCTGCAAAAGTCGTCTCAATCATCCGATAATACCACCCTGGCAGAACAAAACTCGCAGGAGAATCAAACAAGCGCTAAATCCATGTCGATGCAAGAGTGGTACAATCTCGGCATTTCAATGCAAAAGGAAGGCAAATATGCCGAAGCGGCAGAAGCCTTTGACGAGGTCGTTAGAATTGATCCGAAATTTGCGATGGCCTGGTACAACAAATACGTCGCTCTCCGGGAGCTGGGGAGGAACAGCGAGGCGGATGCCGCGCTCTCTGAAGCCAAGAACCTGAGCTATGATGCCTCACTATGATTTTTCCTTTTTTGACGTTTTTATAAAACAAAAATTCCGCCATCCCGGTGGCGGGGGTTCGGAGCCCGATTAAAAACCTTAAAAAGAGCTAGTGGTGTGCGCCGTGCGCATCCCCGTGCGCACCGTGTGGCGCGGCATTCGATCCCGCCTTGACGGCCAGGAAATCCTTATCGAGATAAGCCTGATGGGCCAGGTCCAAACATTCCTTGCAGATGTTGTAATTTTCTTCTTTGGGGCCGTGAATAGTAGCAATATTGAGCTTGACGGGAACCGTTTCCTTATCAACAAGACACAGCGCGCACTTCAACTAAATCACCTTATTCAGTCGCTCTGATTCAAACGGTTATAAGCATTTCCTTTCCATCTGCGGTAAAGTTTGTTCTCGACGCCGAGGAGATCCAGCACGCGGCCCACCAGCACATCCACCAAATCGTCCAGACTCTCTGGCCTCGAATAGAATGCCGGGCAGGCGGGCAGTACCACCGCTCCGGCTTCTGCCACTGCCACCATGTTGCGCAGCTGCACCAGGCTCAAAGGCGTCTCTCTTGGAACCAGGATGAGCCTTCTCTTCTCTTTGAGACAGACATCCGCGCCCCTGGCGATGAGCGTGTCCGATGAGCCGCAAGCGATGGCGGAGAGCGTTCCCATGCTACAGGGGATCACGACCATTCCGTCCAATAGATGCGAGCCGCTGGCGAACGGCGCGGCAAAATCGTCAGACGCATAGCTGAAGGTAGCCAGCTTCTCCACTTCTTGAGGCGAAGAGCTGGTCTCGATATCGATTATCTTGCGGGCTGAGTCCGTTATCACAAGATGAGTTATGCAGCCCTTCTCCCGCAAAACCTGGCAGAGACGGACGCCGTATTGCACGCCCGACGCGCCGCTGATGCCGACTGCGATCTCCAAGGAAATAGCCTCTCTATTTTTCAAATTTCACTTTTTCCTCTTTTTGACCTATTAGCCTAGCAGCGCCGGAAGGCTAAAGACCTTTGCATCATTGCCTTTCCGATCTTTCCTTGTCTTTTTCCAGGTCTTCCAAGCGCAGTCTTAGTAGAAAATTCCTGAATGCATCCTCGTCGGGCAGGTCCGGCAGAGCGCTGGCCTCGTAGGCTTCCTCAAGCCGGCGCATCTTCTCCGCGACCTCTGACACCTCTGGAATATGCAAAACCGGCTCAAAGCAAAGCCTGCCGTTGGTGAGAAGCTCAATTCCGAAATTAATTGTCCGAAGAGCCGTGCGGTAGCCCTTTCCCGCATTCTTGACGGGCTTCTTCTCCGACTGGATCTGGCTCTCAGCCATGCCTAAGATGGATCGATAGGTCTCCCGGCAGAGGTTGGCCTCGATTAGCGCCTTCAGTTTCTCTTGGACGGAGGAGGGCAGAAGGACCAGTGGGCTGGCAGCATTCCAGATGGCGTTGACATTTCCCTTGACAAGCTGATCTATGAGGTGGCCTATCTCCCAGCCTAATGTATCGTAAATCACTCCGTTCTTCTCTTCCATCCGCTGGCTGATGGTGGCCGAGATCTTCTCGCCTCGCAGGATGCTCTTTGTGGGCGCGATGTAGATCACCACCAGATCTACGTCGCTATCCTTGCTCTCCATATGCCACATATGAGAACCGACGCATGTCATGAATAGCATTCTCATATCCGGCTTGGAAATCGACAAGGCCTCAGGCGCTCTGATTTCCGGTCCCTTATTCGAACCATTATTCGCTATCATCTCAATCTCATTTATCCCGGTTTCATTCACGCAGAATTTTCGTTCGTTTCCTGCCTGTTATTTTCCTGCCCGTTATTCTTCTCCAGCCGCTCCAGCGTCGCTGCCACCATCATGGGGAAAGTAATGGTCGCATCTGCGTAAACCGTGACGTATTTGGCATCAGCGGAGATCTTTCCCCAGGAGATAGCCTCGGAGAGCGTGGCTCCGGACAGGCCGCCGTTCTCAGGGGTGTCCGTGGTGAGCTGTATCGCGAGGTCGAAGCTCTTGGGCGTGACGAGCATCGACTGCAGGGCGAAGTTCTTGGGCACGCCGCCGCCGATTATTACGATGCCTGCCTTCTTCGCTTCGTAGCAGATATCCACAATCTCCTTGATGTCGGCAAAGGCGTCCACTGAGAGGTGCTTGGTCTGACTGTACATCCAGGCTTGCAGCCCTATCATGGAATCCGGAAGTGCAGGACAGAAGACCGGAATCCCGGCATCGTAGGCGGAGCGCAGGATGGACTTTGGATCGCTTATCTGCTCACCGAGATGTTTCATCAGCTCCCTTCCCGACATCGTTTTGGGTTCTTCCGGCAGGATTCTTTGCATCAATTCCTCGAAGCCGACAAAATCCTCGTCCCGCAGGAAGACATCATAAATTCGACTCACGCCAGACTCCCTCAGGGCGGCATCATCCGATTCGGGCGTGCCGAGACAGTGGCATCCGAAGGATTCGATTATGTCATGCACCAAATTGGCCCCGGTGATCACGAGAACATCCACATATCCCCGCCTGATCAGATCGGATACGACGCTCCTCATGCCCGCGGGCACCATCGCGCCGGAGAGCGTCAAGAATTTGGTGAAATCCCCGGAAAGCATATTTTCGTAAATCGCCACAGCCTCGGCCAGCCTCCGAGCCCCAAATCCGCACTGGCTCATTCCCCTGACGAGGGCATCCACGCTCATGCCCGGCTCGATCTTTAATTGATGCACCGTCTCCATTTCATTCACCTTAATAATGATAAAATTCCCCGGATAGTCCCGGAAAATTTGCGATTGAACTTATGCAACGCGAAATTTTTTCTCATAAACCTTTTATACCAGGCCTTATGTTTAGCTTTTACGGAGGATAAACAATGGCCGGCGAACCGATGGCAGTGGATTATTATATACCACTTATTATATTTCTGATAGTGGGAGCTATCGTGCCCATTGCGGCTCTGGCTGCTATTAAGATCATAGCGCCAAACAAGCCAACCCGCCAAAAGCGGTCGATATACGAAGGAGGGCTTAAGCCCATCCGCGACGCCAAGATCCAGTATAGTGTTCAATATTACCTTTTCGCAATAGTCTTTGTGATATTCGATGTCGAGGTTTTATTCTTATACCCCTGGATCTATGTCTACGCGAATAAGGCCATGCAAAATTTCATGGTTTTCGGGCTTATGAATTATGCCGTCTTCGAAATGCTCCTATTCATCTTGGTACTGCTGGTAGGACTTGTCTATGCTATTAAGAAGGAGGCTTTGCGTTGGGTATAAGCGATGTAATACCCGTGCCCGTGGCCATCGATGACGAGATCGAGAAGTGGACTATCTTCGGCCAGCCAGTGTTTTAGGTTTGGTTGACGACGACCGAGAAGATCCATCAGATCATCGAAATGGGGCCGATCAAGAACATATTCAACTGGGGCAGAAAAAACTCGGTGTACTTTTTGATGCAGCCCATGGGATGCTGTGGTGTGGAGATGTTCGTCTTCGGTGCCGCACCCTATGACAGCGACCGATTTGGATGTATCCCGAGGAACACACCTCGTCAGACGGATGTCATGATCATCTCCGGCTACTTAACCAGAAAATACTTGCCGGTCTTCAAGAACCTCTGGGATGAGATGCCTGAGCCCAAATGGTGCATTGCCATAGGCGAGTGTGCCATATCCGGGGGACCATTCTATGATTCTTATAATATCGTCCAGAATACGGCCGATCATTTCCCCATTGATGTCTTCATTCCCGGATGTCCGCCCCGGCCTGAGCAGTTCCTAGAGGGCTTGATGAATCTCCAGGAAAAGATCAAGCAGCGTAAGGACAAGCGAGACTATTAAGGAGGGATCTTTTCTTGACAAATGCAAGCGAGGTCTTAAGCTCCATCCAGTCCGCCTTTCCTGGAGCCGTCTTAGACTCCAGAGTGGAGTCGGACCGGAGGCTCTGGGCCACAATCGACTCCAAAAAGATTTTAGACGTCTGCAAGCACCTGTCGACAAAGCTCAACTTCGATCACTATTCGGGTGCAGCGGGCGTTGATTGGATCGCCCGGAAGGAGATGGAGGTCGTGGAGATCATGGCCAGTCATGGCACTCATCAGGTTGTTGCCATGCTGAAGGTCAAGACGCCCCGCGAAAATCCATCAGTTAAATCTCTCACCGGTCTCTACTGGAATGCCAATTGGTACGAGCGAGAGATCTGGGAGATGTTCGGCATCAACTTCGAAGGTCATCCCGAGCTGTGGCCGCTTCTCCTATCCGATGAGCTGATGGGCGCCTGGCCATGGAGGAAGGACTACAAAGGCTATCCTGATCTGACTACCGGCGAGAGGGCAGTGAAGATCTCAACTCCCGAGGGCTATACGGAATATCACATCCCGCCCACGCCCGCAGAAGTCGAGGCAGGAACAGTCGTAGTCGAGCGGCCAAAATATCCCACATTGCGGGAGAGAGAGGAGAAGGAGATCAAGTCCGACTCCGAGATGATCATGCACCTGGGACCGCAGCACGCTATGGTTCCCGGCCCCTTCCTGCTGGATGTTCTGGTGGAGGGCGAGAGGGTCCACAAAGCGTTCCTGGATCTGGGCTATATCCACAAGGGCATCGAAAAGATCATGGAGAACAGGTCATGGCTGCAGGGCATAACCTACACTGATAGAATGTGCTACGTGGCATCCCTGTCCAACAATGAGTGCTACTGCGGTGCTGTGGAGAAAATTTTAGGCCTGGAAGTACCCCTGAGGGCGCAGTACATCCGCGTCATCCTGGAAGAACTATCCAGAATTCAGAGCCACCTGATAGGCACGGGCGAGTTCTTGACATTGATCGCCGGTGTCGGATATGCACCCTGGCAGTACATGATCATCGATAGGGAGAACATCATCTCTCTGATCGAGAGCGTTACCGGGGCCAGGCTCACGCACACCTTCGTCAGGTTCGGCGGCGTTCGAAACGATCTGCCGGCGGGCTTTGCCGATCAGTGCAAGAAGGTTCTGCCCTACATGAAATCCAGAACCGAGGAGTTCATCGAGCTGTTCGCACAGGATCCCATTTATCACAAGAGAATGGACGGAGTCGGCATCATAAGACCCGATGACGCCAAGCGCATGGGTGTGTCCGGACCGCCGTTGAGGGCCACGGGTGTGGCCTACGATATGCGAAAAGAAGATCCAATTCTGGTCTATCCGGAGCTGGACTTCAAGGTCGTCACGGGCACTAAGGGCGATTCCGCTGACAGGATCGATGTGCGGCTCAGGGAAATGCTGGAGAGCATTCATATCATCGAGCAGTGTCTGGACAGGATTCCGGAAGGACCCATCAGGACTGAAGTCAAGGTTCCCAAGAAGGTCCCGGCAGGCGAGGCCTACTACAGGGTCGAGGACCCGCGGGGCGAGATGGGAATGTACGTCATCAGCGACGGCGGCGACAAGCCCTACCGCGTGAAGGTGAGAGGTCCATTCTACGCCACATTCCAGACATTGACTCCGCTCTTAGAGGGAACATACATTGCGGATGCAGTGGCCATTGCCGGTAGCATGGACGGCTGCCCGTCTGAGGCGGACAGGTAGGAGGGAGAGGATTTGGACATAATTGGAAGCATCAGTCAATTCGCTGCCCAGGAACCTGCCATATTCGCCCTGATCATAGGCGTGATCGGTGCGGCTGTGATCGCTGCCGTGGTCAACGTCGGAGCCATGTTGGTGATCTGGGGCGAGCGAAAGGTCTTGAGCGATTTCTGCAACAGATTCGGCCCCAACCGTGTGGGTGGAAGATGGGGCATACTGCAGCTGGGCGCCGATGCCATCAAGCTCTTCACCAAAGAAGATATCATTCCCGCAGATGCCGATAAAGGCGTCTATGTCTGGGCTCCCATCGTGGCATCGATGGGTACCATGCTTGTGGCGGCAGCGATTCCCTTCGGGGCACTGCACATCGGCGGCAAGGATTACCCGCTCGTCGTGGCCAATATGGATATCAGCGCCTTTTACGTGGAGGCGGCTCTGAGCATCATGGCCATCGCGGTATTCATGGCCGGCTACAGCTCCAATAACAAGTACTCAATGCTGGGAGCCTTCCGAGGCGTCGCCAGAATGATCGCCTACGAAGTGCCCATGGGCGTTTGCGTCATCTCCGTGGCCGTCATGGCCCACAGCCTGAACCTGGTGGAGATCGTGCAGAGCCAGACCGTCTGGTATGCCTTTGCTCAGCCATTGGGTTTTGTGATCTTTGTTATTGCATTGATAACGGACCTGGGAAGAATTCCCTTCGATCAGTCCGAGGCTGAAGAGGAGATTATCTCCGGATACAACACTGAGTACAGCGGCATCAGATGGGGCTTGCTATACTTCCAGGAGTACAATAACGCGCTTTTGGGTTCCATCCTGCTCTCGCTCCTGTTCTTGGGCGGCTGGCAGGGTCCGATCATACCAATACCAGTCCTGGACATCATATCGCCCTTGATCTGGCTGCTCATGAAGGTAATAATTGTACTGTGGTTCTTCATCTGGGTCAGAAGCTCGCTCTTCCGTCTGAGAATCGATCAGGTAACGGACCTCGGATGGAAGTGGATGCTGCCGCTATCTCTGTTAAATCTGGGATGGGCGGTACTGGTTGGATCCTACTTTGCATGAGGTGGCAATAAGATGTTGAAGAGAAAGATGATAAAGAACTTCGGCTGGCCTTTGAAGACCGCTATGCGGGAGACCGAGGTCACAAGGCTCTATCCAGAGGTGATGATGGAGCTGCCGGAGAATGAGCGCGGCATTCACGAGCTGGATGCCACCACATGCATCGGGTGTGCATCCTGTGCCAGGGTTTGTCCCAATAGCTGTATCGAGATGGTTCATTTTAAGTTCGGAAATCCTCTCAAAAACAAGAAAATGCAGTTTCCGCAAATTGATTTCGGAAGATGCATGTTCTGCGGCCTGTGTGTGGACGAGTGCCCGGTAGAGTGCCTCAAGATGGGCAAAAAAGTCGTTATGGCCGGCTGGGAGAGAAAGGATATCGTAAAGAGTCCCGATTTCCTGGCAACCAAGAGGTTCACTGCCAAAGAGGTTGCAGACCTGGAGGCCGAGGCCAAGAGGGTTGCAGCCGAGAAGGCTGTTGCAGCTGCGGCCAAGAAGGCTTCCGCCGCAAAGGAAGCCCCTGCAAAAGAGGGCGCAGCCAAGAAACCTGCTAAAGAAGGAGCAGCGGCCAATGGACCCGCCAAGAAGGCTGCGGCTGAGGCCAAACCGAAAGAAGGAGGTGCGGCATAATGGCGGAAAAGTCGGGTGTAAATGTCATAAGGTCGATCTTCGAGTTGTTAGTCCTGCTCGCGGCCTTAGGCGTAATATTCGGCGGCCTGGCGTTGATCATATTCTTCTCGCCTTGGTTCTACACGACTCTGAATAAGCTCCTGGCCCTTGATATCAGGTTTGCAATTGAACTCTTAGGCTTCCTGGTAATTGCGGCAATCATTGTGCTATTGTCGGCACTCACGGTTTATTCCAAGAATATAGTGCACAGTGCTCTGTACCTGCTCGGTTCCTTTGCAGGCGTTGCGGCTCTCTACATAATGCTGAACGCGCCTTTCGTCGGTGTCGCTCAGATTCTGGTGTACATCGGAGCTGTTGGAGTTCTGATTCTATTCGCCGTGATGCTCACGAAGAAGACGATTGTGGAGGAATCCCATGGCGAAATTTAAGATCATTATCTTGACCCTGGCCTTCCTGGCTGCACTCTTTGCATCGCTGTCCGTCACTAACTGGGGACTTGGCGAGCAGCAGCCCTTGGGGTATGAGCCAAGCGCCGGGTTAAGGCTGCCGGAAAGCGGCATTGGAGACGTGGGATTTGAGATCTTTACCAGCTACGTCTTCTCCTTTGAGATACTGGCTCTGGTGCTGACGGCGGCCCTTGTCGGAGCGGTTTGGGTCGCACGAAAGGAGGTTGCCTGAGGAGGGCGACAAAGAGATGACAAGGAGGGAAAATTACCGATGATACCGTTGGAGCTAAACATATTACTGGCATCCACGATGTTCACCATCGGCCTTTACGGGCTTGCCACCCAGAAAAACGGTGTCAAGCTGATGATGTGCATCGAGCTTATGCTCAATTCCGCCAACATCAATCTAGTTGCCTTCTCAGCCTATCTGCCCAACGTGAACGGACAGGTGTTTGCCCTGTTCTCCATCGCGTTGGCAGCGGCGGAAGCTGGTGTTGGATTCGCCATATTGATCGCATTGTACAGGCTGTATGGAACCATTGACCTGGACAATATCAACGCCATGAGGTGGTAAACGGTGTATGCCGATTACGCTTATCTGATCGTAGGGCTGCCGGTCCTGGCCTTCGTGCTGTGCCTCTTCGTAGGCTGGCACCTTCCCAGGGGCGGAGGATTCCTTACAGCGCTCGCCACCTTTGGCGGACTAGTCATATCTCTGGGAATCTTTACCGAGATTTACCCGGACAAGATCATCCATCAATCGATGCCCTGGTTTGCCAACTTCAATGTGGGCATCTTGATAGATCCCCTGGCACTGGTGATGCTTCTCATGGTTACCTTCGTGGTGACTCTGATCCACACCTATGCCAACGGGTACATGAATGGAGATCCGGGCGCAGCAAGATACTTCGCCGAGGCCGCACTGTTCA
>RPOO01000035.1 GCA_003857025.1 Methanothrix sp. | reverse complement strand
GTCTCCTTTCCTACACGAAAGAGCCTGCTCGACACAAAGAGGTTGGCAGCAGATGATATCAACATGACCGCTACACCCCAGGACGGGCTTTCCATCGGCTCCGGGTTCAAGAGCTTTTTGTATGCCTCAAAGATGATCCAGGCTGCTGCTACGAAAATGAGCAGTGCCTCCACTGTACCGGAGATATTTTCTGCCTTGTAGTGTCCGAAGGGATGATCTTCATCAGCCGGCTTCCCAGCGGTCTTCACGGCCAGCAGTGCGATCAGGGCGGCCAGCAGATCCACACCGGAATGGATGGCCTCGGAAATGACTGAGACCGATCCGATCATCAGGCCCACGGCAAGCTTGAGTGTAACTAGAATGGCGTTGGAAATAACCGATAATAAAGCTACGCTCGATTTCCGCTTATTGACGTCCGCATGGCGAGACTGCATTTTAGCACCAGATATGAACCGATTTTGACTGACTGTCAGTCATCATATTGATATATAAATTTAATCCCGGATGCGATGTTATCCGGGACCAAAGAAAGATCGACAAATTTATTCTAGAATCGTCTCATCAAGAGAGCAACGGCCAAAATACCAGCAATCGCTAAGAATCCATCAAATCCGGGCTGTTTTGCCATCGCGCTCGCCTGATTTTTCAGCTCTTCATTCGCTTTCTGCTGTATCTGCTGCTGCAGTTGCTCTGCGGTCAGATTCAAATTCTGGTTAATCTTCTTCGCTGCCTGGCCTTCTAACTCCTTTTTAGCGGAATTGAGGTCTTGTGTGAGATGCTCCTGAGTCAAGTTGCCTTCCAGAACATGCTGAGCTGCTTTTTGCTGCAGCTGCGATCCTGCAGAATTCACCTGATCTTGAAGAGAACCGGCAACCGCGTCGAATGGATTTTGGGCCGACACGGTCGAGATCAAGGCTATGAGAGTTGCTGCCAATATTATGCTCCAAGTCTTCATATCTCGTACCACCTATTTTATCGCAAATTGCGAGACTTCATGGTTAGCGGTGCCAACCTAAAAAGCTTGTGATCTTAAAAATTTTTTATAGGTTCGTAAAGCATTTGGCCGTGAATCGCGCAAGCGTCAGATTTTTTACCAAGACGAGTCGGAGAGCATCTTATGTTCTGTAGACTTGCACTGATATTAATTGCGGTAATTTCTGCATTTATCCTGAGCACGACTGCCTCTCCAAACGAAGCGTCCGGAATCGTTACAAGAGTCGTTGATGGGGACACGTTTGAAGTGCAAGGCTTCGGTCTGGTGAGCCTGGCGGGCGTAACGAGTCCGGAGATGGGAACCTATGCCGGTTCATATGCCAGAGACTTCACAGATACGCATCTACTCAATACTCAAGTCTTCCTAGATATCGATGAGAGCGCGGCGAAGAGAGACGATGGATCGATTCCCTGCTTGGTATATCTCTCAGGTTCCAGTGGATTGCCGAATTTGAAAAAATGCTTCAACGAAATGATAGTCGATGCAGGCTATGCTGTGGCCAATAAAACATAGAGATTTTAATGCACCATTTTCATCCAATTTTTTCATCCGTCCTCCGAGGTTATGCGAATTTTGCCGCCCAGCATCGAAGGAAAGGTCAAGAGCATCCCCAAAAGAGCATCCTAATTCATAAAAAGCCGCCAACAAAAGCAGCATCCCAAAGTTAGATATCCTGCCACTTCCAAAAGGCAGAGTCATTCATGGAAATCAATCTGCCGTGCCGCCTCGGAAAGAAGGAGTGGATGCTATTTTTAACCGTCATCCTCGTCGTCCTGGCGTCTTACTTCATCTGGCCGCTGCTGGACGGTCTCGTTTTGGGGCTGGTCTTCGCCTATGTGGGCAGGCCGGTCAAGGACCTGTTCAAAGAGAACCGAAAAGCAGGCTCTCTGGCAGCGACGATCTGCATCGTCATCCCGCTCTCCGCGATCTTTGCCCTCGGCGTCATAGAGACGGTAAACCAGATCAAGTGGCTGGAGATGCATCAGCAAAACATCATCGCCACCAGCTACGGTTTTATGTCCCGCGTGCATATTCCGCAGGCCATATTCGATGAGATCTCGCGGGGCATGGCCAATCTGATGGAGATCGGGCTGCACCTTTTGACCGGGCTGCCGGTCTTCGGCCTCGGCACAGCCCTGACGCTGGGTGTCATCAACTTTCTGATATCGCTTTGCGTCTGCTACTTCCTGCTGCGGGACGGGGCGCGGCTGAAGGATGCCGTGCTGGAATTCCTTAATCTGGAAGACATGGAATTTGAGAAAAAGTGCCTGGCCAGGATTGACGGCATTCTCTACGGCATTTATACCGGCAGCATCTACACGGCCATCGCGGGCGGGCTGACTTCAGCGGCCATTTTTTATGTCTTTGGGGTTCCAAGGCCCTTCGCCATGGCCAGCATAGTCTTCCTGGCCGGAATGGTTCCATTCCTGACCTGGCTTGTCTTCATTCCCACCGCTATCGGCAGATATGTCGAAATCGGCCCGGTAGATGCTCTTCTCTTCTTCCTGGCGGCCTCGGTTCTGGTCCATGTGGCCGAGCTGGTCATCCGGCCATACATCGTCTCTGCCAAGTCGTCGCTCCATCCGCTGCTGGTGCTGCTGGCGTTCCTCGGCGGAGGTCTCGTGGCCGGAATCAGCGGCTTCTTCCTGGCCCCGGCAATGGTGGGCATCGTGACCGGAATCTATCAGGTGGTGGCGGAAGAGCGAAAAGAGGAGCAAGAACGAGTGAAAAGGGAAGCTGGAAGCTCTAATGCGGCAAAAATAGTGCCTGAGACCGGCTGATTGCACATTGGCCCCTGCTCACTAATATTTTTTTTAAATCGCGAAGCTCTTTTCTCGAATTCGATCCTCGATTTTTGAATTTCGATCGTTATCCGGCTTATCGCATAATCCGGTTCAGCGCAAATATGCTGGCCATGATGATCGCCATTCCCAGAATCTGCTCTCCCATCAGATCTTCTTGCAGCACGATATAGCCAGCCACGACGGTTATCACTGGTATCAGGTTCAAGAACGCGGCTGAGATCGTCGCCCCCAGACTCTTTACGGCGCGAACGTAGAAGACGTACGCCAATGCCGAGCAGAAGACGCCCAGGAATACAAGATTGGCCAGAACAGCTGCAGAGACGTCCGATGGTGCAGGCCATCTCCCGGCTTCCTGTATGACAAAGGGCACGAAGAGAAATATGCTGGCCACAGATTGGTAGAAGATCAGAGCGATGCTGGGATAGGAATTGTCGAGTTGCCTGTTTGTCGATGTATAGGCCACCCAGCAGATCATGGCCCAGACCATGAGCAGGTTGCCATAAAATCTGGCCGAGGAGAGGTCCAGCCGACCGTTGACGCTTACCACCAGCCACACGCCGATCATGGAGATAAGAAGGCAGAAGACCATCTTGGCGTTCACTTTTTGCCGGAAGAATAGAGCCTCGCTAATAAGAGTAGTGATGGGCAGGGCCGCGACGATCATAGATGCGTTCGATGCGGTCGTATATTGCAGGCCGTTGTTCTCCAGGACGGAGTAAAGGACAATGCCAAAGAGTCCGGAAGAGGCTATAATGGTGAGGTCTCTTCGCGTGATCCTGGGCAGCTCATGGGTGTAAGCGATCAGGGGAATCAAGGTAACGGCTGCGATGAACTGGCGGAGAAAGGCGATCGTCACCGGCGGAATCTCGGCCAGGATTATTTTCGTGCTGATGAAGGACAAGCCCCAGCACAGCGACGCGAGGACCATCAGCAGCAGCGCCAGATAGTGCTCTCTCCTTTGCTCATCGATGCTCTTCACTTGATGCCTCGCCCCGAACCAGTGATACTGAACCTTTGGCAGATGGTAGATGGCAGATGCCATCCGCAAAAAGCCTTCTTGTTGCGGTAAGATTTTCGGCGATCCGCGAGAGGCTTCAAACCAGTGGTTCTGGCATTGAACAAGGGCCTGCGGTTGGACATGAACTACACCGAGAACAGCAGACGGTTGGCTATGTTAACATTGCCTTGCATGGCCAGCGCTATTCGCTGATGAACGTATAGCGAAAACTATTTATTCGTTGATTGTAGTAGTATGGATTGGCAAAAGTCAAATCTATTTTCTCCCTCCTACACCAATGACTTTTGCCTCCCTCCTTATTATGGACCGTCTGACTTTCGCAAAATCGTAAATACAATGTGCGCCTTACCGGCATTTGAATGTTGGACAAGAGCCGGCTTTCCGTTGTGGCGGAGCTGATTCGGGACCATATCACGCTGGACGGCATCGAGCAGTATTGCAGCGAAACTGGCGTCTGCCAGGAGGACTTCGTGGCCATCAGGCCCCAAGAATGCGAGGGCGAGATCTTTGCCGTGGATGGTTCGAATGTGGCGGTCTGCGACTGGTCCGTGGCCAATCTGAATTTTATTCGAGCGGGCTATGCAGTCTACCGTGGCCGGGAGTGGCAGAGATCGGCGATCACCTATGACGATGTCTTTTTGGCCGACCCAAGGCTCATAAATGATCAATTTGCTCCTCATCTGGAGCGATTGGACCAGGATGAGATCGACCTCAAAGAATCGGATCTTGATAGACTTTCCACCTATTTTCGCGAGCTTCAGGAATACGTCGCTTTAAATGAGGCGATCCTGGAGGCTCATGCCGGGGACCTGATTCTTTATGACGGGAGTTTTGACATCTTCGAGCCTTTACGCAGCTGCTTGAATGTGATCTTCGCGCGAGCGGAGACCAAAGACGTTGGACTTTTGGCAGTGAGCAAGTCCAGCTCCTTTTCCTGGGGCGAAGGAATCACGTTGCCGTTTTTGCAGCACACGAGCTATGCAGGGAGCCTGCTTGCTCCCGGAATGGCCTGGTATCTGAGCCTGAAGGATAAGGCCGTTGATCAGGCTCAGGCGACGGATCACAGGCAGCGCAAATGGGATGGTGAGACATACATCGTTCGCTTCGACGGAGATTCTGATCGTGCCTTCCGGGTCGATGTGCCGTCTTACCTCAACGGCCGAATCGCATCGGTGTTGGAAGCGGCAGCCGCCAATTCCTGTTCTGCAGAGTGCCTGGGCTATCCTCATGCTCTCTTCCGGGCGCACCGGGATATCAGGATCAGCAGCCAGGAAGGTGGCTTTCTGCGCCTCCGGCTGATGGAGATGCTGGAAGAGATGGGCATGAGCCACGCCCAGGTGAGGATGCTGATGCAGGACTTCCACGATGTGCTGGAGATGAGGCCCAGGATCTGAGGTGAGAGGGCTAACGGGACGGATGGTTTAAGGACAGATTGTATACGGATGGGTGGTTGCGGGAAGGATGGGCCAATCGGATGGATGGCTACGGATTGCATGAGCCAAACGGATGGCCAAACGGATGGCTAAACGAATGAACGCGCGAAAAATGGAGACACGGCAGGATTAACAATGGCAACTGAGTCAAGTCAATCTGCATTCGGATCGGAGAAAGAACCTCGGGTCGAAACGGAACTGCCCGATAAAAAGATTGTAAAAAAAGGGGATACGACCTACAGGATCATTTCCAAGAGCGTGAGAGAGTACCAATTTATCGTGCCCTTTGATCTGCCGGACGTTGAACGCGCTGAGGTGGGACAGATTTTCTCCATCAAAGACCAGAACAGAGAGATGGGTCGAAGTCTCACGTTTCTGGCAAGGGTTCTCGATATCCAGCACGGTTCCAACTACGAGGGAAATTGGGACACCACTATGAAGGGAACCCAGTTCTTCGACCAGGACCAGATATTCAACCGCGTCTTTGCCGAGCCGCTGGGCTGCGTGCAGCCCGACGGCAGCTTCAGGAAATCACGAACCATCCCCACCAAGTTCGCGCCGGTGGCAAGAGCCGAAGAGGCGGAGTTCAAGTTCCTGAAGCAGGTTATGGGCGACATTGAAGTCGGATATCTGCGCAACGGCTCCCGGCTGGTGCAGGAGATTCCTGTGGCGCTGCACAGCGATGCTATGGATCACCACATGGGCGTATTCGCAACCACCGGCATGGGAAAATCAAATTTCATGAAGGTCTTTGCCGCCTCATGCATGCGCCTGGCTGCGCGGGGCGAATCCAAGTTCGGGCTCTTGATTGCCGATCCTCACGGAGAATATCTGAAAGGCAAAAAGCAGGTGAACGGCAAAGACCCGGTGAAGGGACTGACCCACCTCAAAAGGTATCGTGAGGGCCTGGCCTGCTACTCCACAGACAAGAAGAACGCTCAAGATCCGGGCGTTGAGGAGCTGACGATTTCAGAGGGCGAGATTCAGCCGGAAGATGTCGCCCTGCTTTACGAATGGTCGCCTCCGCAAAGAGATGCTCTGGATTCCATCTCCAGAATGTTTGACGGCAATAACTGGCTTGAGGAGATCCAGAGCACCGAGGGCCTGGCCAGGATGATGCAGGACGGCTTCAAGGACAGTACAATCAACGTGCTGGTTCGCAGGATCAGGAATATTCTTGATAAAAGCGATTATGTTAAGAAACGGTCCAGCCTGGCCAATATTCTGGCCAATTTGAAGGCGGGAAAGGTAGTCCTTGTGGATATTCCGAGGCTCAGCGACCGATCAGAGCTTTTCCTGCTCTCCGTCATCTCGCGCCACATCCTGGACGAGTACAAGAAGGATGACGATCAGGAAGAGCGCAAGAACTGCCTCATCACCATCGAGGAAGCGCAGCGTGTTTTGGGCGCGGGCAGCAACACCTCCCGCTTCGAGACCATTGCCAGGGAAGGCCGCAAGTTCGGGGTGGGCCTGTGCGCCATCACCCAGCAGCCCAAGCTCATCGACAAGCAGCTTTTATCCCAGTTCAACACCCTGGTGGTTATGGGCCTGGGAGACCGCAACGACCGAATGCAGCTGGAGGAATCAGCCAAGCAGGACCTGTCATCCCTGGACATCGAGATCCAAACACTGGAGAAAGGCGAAGCGGTCGTATCGACGCTCAATATTCCATTCCCCGTGCCTGCCAGAATCCATCGCTACGAGGAATACCTGCGCCGCCTGGAAAATGAGAAATCCGACGAGCCGCTTATCAGTCGCGGAGGCTTCAAGCCTTTCCTGGATTGAGGTGCAAAGCTCTTGAAGATCATCCATCTTTCGGATTCGCATTTGGGATTTTCCAGCTACAGCCGTCTTGATTCGCATGGCCAGAACCGCATCGAAGAGATGGTCTATGCCGGATTCGATCAGGTCATCGAAAAAATAATCGACCTGCGTCCTGATGCCGTGGTTCATGCCGGTGATGTTTTCCACCACGTGCGGCCCAAGATCAAGCCGCTGGTTGTCTTCCAGAGAGGGCTCTTCCGGCTGGCCGGGGCCGGCATACCGATAATAATAATCAGCGGCAACCACGATGCGCCCAAGAGCTATTCTCAAACCAGCCCGTTTCGCCTCTTCGAGGGCTTGAAGGATGTGCATATCGCTCAGAGGTATCGGCATGAATGTTTTCATGTCGGCGAATATGATTTTCACTGCATCCCCTTTTGCCTGGAGCCGCAGGATTATCTCGAAGAGTTTGGAAAAATCGAACGCTCGGGCAGAGATGTGCTGGTCATGCACGGCCTGGTGGAGTCGCTGCAAAACCGCAAGATGAGGAGCGTGGGCGAGCACGAGCTTAAGGACAGCCTTCTCAAGAGCGACTTTGACTACATTGCTTTGGGCCACATCCACGGCCAGACGCAAATCTCCAAAAATGCCTGGTACAGCGGCTCGGTGGAGTACTTCAACTTCGGCGAGGCCCAGGACGAAAAAGGAAATCTGCTGGTGGACCTGGAGACGGGCCACGTTGAGCCGGTTCCGGTGCGCCCCAAGTACATGATCGACCATCCGGGCGCGGACTGTCAAGGCTTCTCCTCAGAGGAGATTGCCGAGTGTCTGATGGACCTATGCCCTGAAGACGAGATCAGGGATCGGATGGTCCGAATAACACTCAAGAACGTGAACCGTGCGGCCTACCGGAGCCTTGATCAGGGGCGGATCAACCGGCTCGGATCTTCGGCTCTTTATTTCAAGATCAAGCCTGAGTTTTGCGATGAGCAAGAGCTAATCGAGCGGCCCGTTGACCGGCAGATGCTGCATGATGAATTCGCGGGCTACATGAACGAGGAGGCTGCGCAAGATCTGATACCGAAAGCGATCAGGGACGACGTGGTTTTCTACGGCTCGGAGCTGATGAAGAAGGCTGTAGCATCGCGAAATGCCGGAGTGTCCTGAATGCACCTCAACCGCCTGGTCTTGCGCAACTTCAAGAAATTTAAGCGCGCTGATGTTGCTTTTCAGGACGGTCTGACAGGTATTGTCGGCAGCAACGGCGCAGGAAAGAGCACCATCGTCGAGGCCATCGCCTGGGCTCTTTACGGCAACCGGGCTTCCAGCATCAAGAGGGACTTTCTCCGCAATTCTCGCGCCGGAGAGTCCGATCCGGTCGAGGTGCGGCTTTCCATGAGCCTCGGCAAGCAGGAGATAACCATCTTCCGGGCCATGAAGGGAAAGACCCTGATGCCGGAGGCATTTCTGCTGCTGGACGGACAGCCGATCGCTTCAGGCACAAAAGAGGTGGACACGCGGTTGGAGGAGATCCTGAAGATCAACTACCAGGACTTCATGAAAACCTTCTACGCCCGGCAAAAGGACCTGGACAACCTCTTGAAAGAGGGCGGCATGGGCAAGAGGGAGTACCTGCTCAAGCTCCTGGGTCTGGACGACATCCGGGAAGCTGCACTGGAAACGATCAAGTCCGACAGATCTGGGCTCGACGAGCAGAAGAACCGCCTCGCCGGTGCTCTGGCCGAGATCGGCGATGTTCAGGCAGGAATGGAAGCGGCGGCGCAGTTAATCACTAAATCGGAAGGCGAACTCCAGGAAGCCGAGCGCCTGCAATCGGTGAGCTTCGAGGCCAGGCAGAAGCTGACGGCGGAGCTGAATTCACAGTCGGAAAAGAAACATGCAAACGATATCCTGGACGAGAGAAGAACTCGCCTGGCCAAGCAATCCAAAGAGACTGTGCAAGCCAAGAACGATGCGGAAAGGCGGCTGGCCGAGATCGAGTCCTCCCGAAAAGAGCTGGCAAGCCTTGAGCCGCAGCTCGAGCGGCTGAAAATCGTCTTGCAGAGTCTGGAAAATTTGGAGCCCAAGCGCAAGGAGCATGAAGAGACCTCCCGCCTCATTGCCGCTGCGGGCGCGAGCCTGGAAGGCGTTAGAAGAGCGCTTGCAGAAAATGACGGCAGGCTTGCGGCGCTTCGCAAGGATGCCGCAAGCCTGGACGAGCTGAAGGTCAAGGAGCAAGAGCATTCCGAGGTCCAGATCCAGCTTGGCCGCCTGGAGGGATTGAGGGACCAATATGCGGACCTTCAGGCGCAAATCAAGCAAGAGACCGTTCGCCTGAGCGGAACGGATGAGAATCTAGCCAAGACTAACGCGGCCATTAAAGAGTTGAACCAATCCAAATCCAGATTGGAAGAGATCGCTCCTTGCCGGGAGGAGGCAAAACGGCTGGACGCAGAGCGAAAGCGTCTCGAACTGGAGCGCGAGCGGCAAAAGACGCTGGAGGGCCTGACCGGCCAGAGCCAGGCCCTGGAATCCCGGAGGGAGAGGCTGGAGAGCGAGGCGGCAGAGGTCCGCGGGGAGCTTTTTGTCCTCGAAAAGCTGGAAGAACAGGAGACTGCCCTCCAGGCGCAGGATAGAGAGCTGGACCGGCTCGGCACTGATCTGAACCGCATCCTGGCCGAACTGCGGGGCACTGTTCTGGTGCAAGAAAAGGCACGGCTGGATGCGCAGCAATCGCTGAAGAAGGTCATGGCTCTTGGAGCACAAGGAGTCTGCCCGACCTGCGAGCGACCGCTGGAAGGGCAGCGCGACCAGCTTTTGGAGAAATATAAGCTTGCAGTCTCCGAGGCGGAAAATGAGATTGCAGCACTTGGAGTGAAGATAAAAGAGCAGATGGCAAGGCTGGAGGGGGCCGCCGGATCAAGAAGCAGATTGCGCCTGGCCTTTGATGACCTGAATGCCAAAAAGAGCCGACGCTCCGGTTTGCAGGCGAAGCTGAACAGCCTTCTGCAGCAGATCTCGGAATGCATGTCCGAACAAAAGGAGATCAAAGCTAAGATCGAGGCGTTGGGAGATGTGCTCTTCGATGCTGAGAGGCTGGCCGGGCTCGAAGCGGCCCAGCGTGAGCTGGCCCCGTTGGTCGAGGAGTGCGCCGCACTGCCGGTGCGGTTGCAGGAACTGCCCCGCCGGGAAGCGGAGCAAACGAGATTGCAGGAGCAAAGGGCCGCCCTGGAAGCGCTTGGGCGAGACTTGACGGCACAGATTCAAGCTCTGAGTTATGCGGAATCGGATTATCTGGATGCAAAAAAGAGGTTTGCCATCCTCAAGCCGCTGCATGATCGTTTTCTTTCTTTGCAGTATCGAGTGCAAGAGATTCCTGTTCTGGAAAAGAAGAATTCTTTGCAGCGACAAGAACTGGAAACGCTCATCAAGACGGCCCACGCTCGGCAAGAGTCGCTTGCGGCTATCGGCTTTGATCCGGTAAAGTACGATGAGCTGCAAAAGGAGCGCAAGATCCTGGTTGGCGTGGACGAGAGGGCGCAAAAGATCCGGCTGAAGCTTGCCGCTCTTCCCGAGATGCAGAGAAGACTGGCGGAGGCGGTGGCGGCCTCGGATGCTCTGCAAAAGGACCTTGCAGAGGCTGGAAAGGAGCTGGCAGCTTTGGCTTACAATCCCAAAGAGCATGAAGCCACAAAGCTTGCCAAGGCACGGGCGGAAGTGGAGCACGAAGCTGCTCAAAAAACGGTTTCGGAGAAAAAGGTCCAGCTTGCTGTCCTGAAAGGCGGGCTGGAACGGCTGAAGGAAGCCGCACAGAGGAAAAAGGAGCACGAGAGGACGCTTGATCAGGTAGGCCGAAGGCTGGAGGTCGTGGACACCACCCGCGGCCTCATAAATGGCTTCATGGATCAGGTGCTCATCCGGGTAAAGAAGGACATCGCCAAGACGGCAGGCGAGATCCTGGAGGAGGTTTCGGGAAAATACAGCCTCCTCAAGATCGACGACGAATTCAACATCCTGGTGGAGGATGGGAGCGACTGGTATCCCATCTCCCGCTACTCGGGCGGCGAGATCGACATGATTGCCGTCTCCGTGCGCGTGGCCATCAGCGAGTACCTGATGCGCTTCGGGCCGGAGGGCGAAAGCTACTCCTTCCTGATTATGGACGAGGTATTCGGCAGCCAGGACCTGGAGCACCGCGAGAAGATGATCCAGATGCTGCGCAGCCTTGAGGAGCGTTTTCCCCAGATCATCGCCATCAGCCACATCAGCGATGTGCAGGGCCAGTTCGACAACACTCTGCAGGTGGTCGAGGATGAAATGGGCAACAGTCGCGTTGAGGCCTTTTAATCGAGAGATTGGCCGTCCGGCGAAAGAATGGTTAGTCGCGAAAATAGCTCAAATTAAAATACGTCTCAGCAGCCGCGCCAGCCGCACGCCGTCCCAGTCCAGGTGCAGCAGCATCCTGGCCATGAGGCGGCTGGGCCGGTCGATGTCGCCGTGCTCCTCAATGGTTCTCAAGAGCGCGGGCTTGCTCGCCAGGTAGCTCACCAGCTCATCCAGCTCGGCTGCACTCATTTTTTCCAGGGCTTTATTCGCCTTCATCCCGATCCATAGCTCCCGGCCCAGAGCCGCCCGCCAGAGCCGGTCGTATTCTCGCAGCCGTCCAGCCGAACAGTCGCCCTCATTTGCTGCCTTCGAGGCCACGCGGCCCGCGATCTTTCCTGCGACCAATCCCGGATAGACTCCGCCGCCCGAGGTTGGCTTAACCTGGCCCGCCGCATCGCCCACGGCCAAAAAGCCGTCTGCAACGGTTGTATCAGGAGGACCCAGGGGCAGTCCGCCCACGTTCAGAGATATCGGCGAGCCAAGTAGCCTTTTTCGGATCACATCTTTCTTCAAAAAAGCCCGCAATCGGTCGCAGCCTCTGTCACGGGCACACAGGCCGATCCTGGCCTCGTTCTCGCCGGTAGGAATGACCCAGGCAAAAAGCCCCGGAGCCTCGCCCAGATGCACCTCCACCAACTGCGGGTCATCGACGGCAAAGGGAACCTCAACCTGCGCCCCGCAAAGAACTCTCCTGGAAGGCGGTATGCCCGCCATTCGCGCCAGACGCGCCCGGACGCCCTCCGCGCTGATCACGATTTTAGCCTGAATCATCTCGCCGTCAGCTAAGGTCAGGATGCTGTTCTTACCGTCCCACTCGACCGTTCTTACCGATGAGCGCAGCCTCAATTCCGCGCCACATCTCAGCGCGTCAAGAGCAACCGACCGATCAAAAAGCCTCCTGTCCACTACCCACGCCTTGCATTCATCGGCCTTGAATTTAAGATGAAATCCGCCGGGCGAATAGACTGTTGCCCCCTTCATGCCTCGCACGGCAATGCAGCCTCTGGACAGTTCTGACTCTTGCATGGCTTTCTCGCCCAGCAGGCCAGCGCATTCGACAGGCCAGCCGATACAGGAGTGCTCTTCCAGAAGTATTACCTTTGATCCGGCTTTGGCAGCATACTTGGCGGCCATGGAGCCCGCCGGACCGGCACCGATGACGGCTATGTCGTATTGATCCATTATTCCTAATTTATTAATTTATAGTTCATTAATTCCAAATTCACCAGGCTCGGAGGCACTTTAAGCAAAGCACCTCTCCAGATATGCTGCAAGATCTTCGATGCATTCTATTCGCTCATCAATGGGGCATCCTTCCGATATCCTTTCGTAGACCACATCCCAGGTCGCCAATCCTCTCAGCCTGAGGACTAGCTCTCCTTTCGGCGTTTGGGCCAGATCGGTCTCGAAGCGCATCCACTGGTCGCCTTCCATCTCAACCTCGAAGTTAGCGGGCGCGCCGACGGTCCCGCCATAATAATTCTGGCCTTCCACATCGATAAAAAGCCGGATCCAAGTCACATTCTTTGAGTAGCGATAAACACCTTCGGTCAGGCTGACCGGCCCCTCCCATCCTTCTAAGGGTTTCATTCCCATCCTTCTAATGATTCCATTGTCAAGACAATTTCCTTGTGGCCTTATGCCTCTTGCGGATAGGCTTAATTATTTCCGTTTATTAAGTTTAAATCCGCTCAGATTGAATGCCGCCATCAAGCTTGAATCTTGTCAATGGCATTTAATCTGGACAATTATTCCGGGAATTATTCCTGCAATACTAATCCTGGCAATTGTCCGCATAAATTATCTTGGATATTTCATCACACTTCATTCCAGTACCATCAATGCAACAATTCAGACGCACGAATTGTTTGGCATAAGCTCTTTTGGCAAACGGCAGGATGAATTATCCGCGGTATGATAGAAATTTAAAACAGCATTTAAAAATCGAATGCATGATGACCGGCATTTGATATAATCGAATTCCAGATTATTGTTCTGGAGAGACAGTCCATCAGGAACCGTACAAATATCGTAAATAATTGAACATAATCGTCTATATGATTCTTGAGACTTACTTTTAGTTATGATAAATATGACGAAATATCTGGTAGGTCTTATTGCGGCTTGCATAGTATTGATCACTTTGAATTGCGCTTCTGCAACCGAGGATGAGCTATCAGATCTTAAGAGCCTTGTTACTGCATTTGAGGATGTTCGCATGAATTCCCAGGACTTGGCCTTCTACCTCGCCACGCATGGTTATAATGCAGTGCCAAAGAACGGCTGCGTCGAGCTGAGCCTTTATGGCCAGACATATCGGCTGACCCCCAATGGCAGTAGACCTGGACTATGTGATATCGAGCTTAAAATTATCGGCTAGATTATTCCGTCCAGATATTTCGTCAAAAAGTATAAGATCTGCTCGCACCAATCATTTATCCGTCTCGCGAAGCTTCCTTAGGATGAATTTCACATAATCGCTCGGATTTCTTTTGGCAGACAATCGGAGGAGAATTTCCGATAGCTATTGGATCTGACATCAATATCCATAACAGCTGCCATTAAACTATCTTCTCAATTGTCAATTGTCAAGATCATTTCAGGGTCATTTTCTGGTGGTTCATTGCGCGATTTGGTGCCTGTATTATATCCCAACTCTTTGTATATGGGCGGCTAGTAATAATAAAAATGCTCATGATGGCCTTGCCGTCTGGATAAAATTAATATAATGGTATTTGGCATTGTAAATAAACAAAAGATAGTGTTGTCAGATCTGTAAAGAATGGAGGGAAAAAAATTGGTCGAAACTAGAAACTTCGCCCTCAGAGATAAGAAGGGGAATGAGATCGGGGTCTTTACGGGAAAGCAGCCGAGACAAGCGGCCCTGAAGGCTGCCAATAGGGGTCACACGGATATCCGACTCAGGGAACGCGGCACCAAGAAGGTTCATATATTCACCGGCGAGAGAGTTCAGGTAAAGAAGCCCAAAGGTGCGCCCGCCTGGATGCCGGATAAGATCTGGAAGCCAAAGGTAAAGAAGATTGGCGTTGAGAAGCTGGAAGAGATTTAAAGCGGCTGATTATTACGTGTGTTTTGTGCGGAAGGAGTCATTTCAGGTCCGGATAAATTAGGCCTGCAAGGCTCCTGACTCTTTTATAAACAATTGCAGAATCCTTGAAAAGGGCAAATATTTTGCAATCACTAAATTATTTATCAATGGAAGATGAAATGATAACCAAGCATGAAGGGCCAGGGTGACAGGAAAATAATGGCATTTACAAAACCACTCCCGCCGGAAATGCTCTGCAGGCAAATCTGGAAGGACTAAATGATAGTCCATCAGAGAATAGTTCAGAGTGAACGATAAAAGTTAAACGATAAAAACTTCCACAAACAAACGAGATCTAGAAATGACGCATGTACCTGTCTGTTGATTGTATTGTCTTCAAAGTTTTCTGTCTGCTTATTTTCAAGATGCCCATTTTTGCCGGCCATAGAACGAAATGCATTTGGTTTTTGATACCTTTTTCTTCCTTTGGCCAAAGCCTATTTCTTCTCGACAGTCGCAAAAGATTGAAAGGTGTTCTTATGGATGTACTCTGGCTCACTGAAGAGGACGTTTCGGCGCATCTGACCATGGACGATGCTATTTCAGCTGTCGAAAAAGCCTTCCTGGATCATGGACGTGGCCAAACTCAGATGCCGCCCAAATCCTATCTCTATTTCTCAAAGCCTGAAGGCGATCTGCGCACCATGCCCGCCTTTTTGGAAGGACAGGATTTGGCGGGCGTAAAGATCGTGAATGTGCATCCTAAAAATCCTGAAATTGGGCTTCCGACAGTCATGGCTCTCCTGGTTTTGAATTCCCCTAAGACCGGAGCACCAATCGCCGTCATGGGCGCAACCTTTCTCACCAGCATGAGGACCGGCGCAGCCGGAGCTGTGGCCGCCAGGTACCTGGCCAGACCGGAATCGAAGGTCGTGGGGCTCGTCGGCGCAGGGGTGCAGGCGAGAACACAGCTATTGGGCCTCTCCCGTATCTTCGAGATTGAGCGGGTGATCGTGGCCGACCGATCTATTGAAAGCGCCAAAGCTTTTGCCGAATATGCCAAGACATTCTTAGACTGCGAATATCAAACGACCGCCGGAGCAAAGGATGCGTGCGACTGCGATATTCTGGTCACTACCACGCCTGCCCGCGCGCCCGTGGTCGTGAAAGAATGGGTGAAGCCGGGAACGCACATCAACGCCATCGGTGCGGATGCCAAAGGCAAGCAAGAGCTTGAGTCCGCCTTGACCGGCAGTGCAGTTGTCGTGGTGGATGACATGGCCCAGGCGGTGCATTCGGGTGAGGTTAATGTGCCCATATCGCAAGGAGTTCTGAGGCCGGAGGAGATCTATGCCCAGATTGGCGAGATCCTGGTTGGGAAGAAACCAGGCAGGACCGGCGGAGCGAACGGGATCGGCGGCGAGGAAGTTACCATCTTTGATTCGACCGGCTTAGGGATTCAAGATGTAGCGACGGGAACTGTGGTCTACAGGAGAGCAATGGATGCAGGGAAGGGAATTCATCTGGGATTCCTGTAGGTCGGTTGGCCTAGCGGTATTGGATTTCATCAGTTTGAGGTTGGAATAAGCCTGACAAATATTGGGCATAAAATAGATAAATGTCGGACAAATATGGCATAAATGTCGGATGAGATTTTTCAGGAAGGCGAAGGGATAAAATGAGGGTCTTGAAGAGCCACGGCTGCTATTTGACGGATAAGATGAAACACGAAAAGAGAGGCGCAATATACAACAAAGTTTTCTATATAATTCTCCTTATCGGATCGTCGGTCCTTCTGTTAGAGTTCCTTCACGACCTGGTTTTTTTTGGAGACCAGAATCGATTGCTATTGGCGATTTCAATAGGATTTTTTGCCGCATCTTTTATCGTTTCCAGAAGGGGAAAAAGACATGATATCCAAGGCTTGAAATACCAAAAAGGAATGATGGGTGAGGCGTCTGTCGCTGATGCATTGAAAAAGCTAGATGATAGCTATTTAGTAATAAATGATCTATTGATCAAAGACGGATCAGGCAATATCGATCATATCATCCTCGGCCCGAACGGCATCTTTGCTGTCGAGACCAAGAGCTTGCGCGGCGATATCGGCTGCAACGGCGATGAGTGGACCAGGCATGCAAAGGGCTCGTCAAGCGTCATAAATCTGGAAAGCCCAAGTTTACAGGTTAAGAGAAATGCTGCAGCGATCGGTCAGTTGCTGCATTCCGCATCGACAGGGGATATCGGCAAGAGGAAAAACCTATTTGTCGACTGCATTGTTGTTTTTACGGATCCCAAAGCGCATTTGGAGCTTGAGAGACCGACTGTTCCAGTGTTGAAATTGGAGGATTTATGCAATTATGTAAGGCATTTTAGGTCGGACGATCGCTATTCTTCAAAGGAGCTGGAAGCAATTGCTAAGATTCTTCTCGATAATTCGAAATAGTGTGATTATTTTTCATTGATCATCGGTTAAGCCCGCCATTCAGCTCCATTGGTCACGCCAAGAAGGATATGCCTCGTGGAGATACGGCTAAAACTCGACGCAGTAAGGATGGAACCCGGTCAAAGAAAGGGATAATATCCAATTTCGGTTATAAGCTCCATGGCTCTTTTCACCAATTATAATCAGCGTTGCTATAATTTGCATGGCTATAATCCGCGCAGATATTTTCTCAGCACGATTTCTTGGCTTCATAAGCATTATGAACAAAGAAGCTGCAACCACTTTAACCGAGAAAGCCACAGCGGGCAAAGACTACGATCCAAGGTCTGCAGCAAGCTATTTTTGGTTTATCATGATTAATTAACATGACAAAAAGGTTTGGATTTGCCGAAAATGTGATACATTTAACACTATTATTAGTTTATATTTTAAGGGTAACAATTTAATATTTAGAACTGCCAACCGGGAAGTACTGGAGGGAAATTATGACTTTGCAAGATGCGAAGAAGAATACCATAGAAACCTTGATCATCAAGGATACAACTGCCAACCCGGCGCCCCTGGGCCTGCTGGGCTTCGGATTGACCACCGTTCTTCTTAATATCCATAATGCAGGATACTATGAGCTGAACACCATGATCCTGGCTATGGGAATATTCTACGGCGGAATTGCCCAGATCATTGCAGGAATAATGGAGTGGAAGAAGAATAACACCTTTGGAACAACTGCTTTCACTTCCTACGGCCTCTTCTGGCTCACATTGGTGGGTTTGATCTTCCTGCCGACACTGGGACTTGGCACAGCCACTTCCAAGCCGGCCATGGCTGCATATTTCTTCATGTGGGGCCTTTTCACCTTTGTCATGTTCATCGGAACACTGAAGATCAACCGAGCGCTGCAGTTTGTCTTCCTCTCGCTGGCCATCTTATTCTTCCTGCTGGCAGCCAGAGATTACCTTGGCAGCGCAGCTATTGGAACATTGGCAGGCTATGAGGGCATCATCTGCGGCTTCTCCGCTATCTACGCCGCCCTTGCCCAGGTCCTTAACGAGGTTTACAAGAAGGTTGTAGCGCCTCTCGGGCCGATGTAAGCCGATCCCGGAACAATGCATCGATCGAGAATTTAGAGGTCGCTTTTTTGCGACCTCATCTCTGATTTTTATTCGTCAATTGGCATTAATTTATAAGCTACAAACATGACATTAGCCCTTAAACGCTCATGAACGATGGCGTTGAATTTGGCTATTTCCGGAGTGAAAACGGCTCTAAAAAAGAAATCCAATCATAATTAATGAGCATAACAGGTAACAACAATATTGGAATAATGGCCGCAAGCTAAAGTGCTGGTGGTTCCGTTCCTCGAAAGCTTGTCCAAAAATAAATAATGCGATGCAGTTTCAGGTCATTTCCAATACGTTCAATATGGCCTTTCAATATAAGTAGCTCCAATATTTGTTCTGATGCGAATTCCAATAATATGATCACAATAATATTATTTTCACGTATTGCCCGACTATCGGATCTGCACTAAATCGGCACTCCTACGTAGATGTTGTGCTTGTTGCTGACGACCTGCACCCGCACGCTTCCGCTCGTTGTGGGGCAGTCCATCACGGAGACGACCCTATTTTTGGCCACTCCCAATTGCTCACCGCGCACCCATCCCGGTGCTTTGATCTCCACCCGTACCTTTTCTCTCTTCTCGAAGACCGTCGGAATCATGGGCCGCCTGACAATGCCGAAGTCCTGGGGCTTCAGGCGCAGCGGAACCGATGACTGCTTTTCCCATTCCGGCATGGTGCGACTGTAAAAATGCCACCAGTTTCCTGCTTTTACCTTGCCGGGCGATCTGCCCAGACGGTAGTGCTCGAACTTCTGAATGCCAAGAGGCGGCCACCGCTTGCCTGCGCCGATCTGCCTGGCGAATTCGATCAGCTTTAGCATCTCGTCGTCATTCACACCGGGAATATGGACGGGCGCAATCAGGAGGTCGATCTTGCTCTGGGCGATCCGTTTCGCCGTTTCCATGATCT
>RPOO01000034.1 GCA_003857025.1 Methanothrix sp. | reverse complement strand
ATGATCCGCACCACCTGAGCGATGTCCGACTCGTCGATCTTGCCGTCGTAGTTGGAGTCGGCCATGTCGGTTTTGTTTGCTTTCCCGCTTATGATCTCATTGAGGTAATCGATATCTTTGGCATCGATGGTCCCGTCCATGTTGGCATTGCCGAAGATATGCAGGACATAACCGGCTCCCAGGGCGGACGGCAGCACAAGGGCGATGCACAGGACCAGGATGGCTGCTTTTACGTGGGTTGATTTCATTTTTCTCCCTTCTCGACTTGGAACTGATGCGATGATTTTTAGCATATCATCTTACAAATTTGTTATTACTAATTGCTATTAGATTTGAGATTAGGATTGTATAAATAAACGTTTCCATCGATAATAGTGTGATTTAGTACTAATTAGCATTCGTGTCGGATGTCAGGGGCGCGAAGGCGTGCGATCCTGCATGACGGGCGCAGGCTCGCATGCGCGCACTTGGAAACATCGATCGCCCCCAAACCCTTCATCCCAAAAAAGCATAATTAGATAAGCAAACAAATCACCTACATAAAAGAGGTTTTAGCAAGATGTCAGACACAGAAAAATTCCTGAAAGAAGCATTCGCAGGAGAATCCCAGGCCAACCGCAAATATACGTCGTTCGCAGCGAAAGCCGACAAAGAGGGATTTCCTCAAGCTGCCAAGCTCTTCCGGGCCGCTGCCGCCGCCGAGGCAATCCATGCCGCCAACCACCTGCGGGCCTTGAAGGCCATCAAGTCCACCAAAGAAAATATTGAGGCTGCCCTCTCAGGCGAGAACGAGGAATGGGAGAAAATGTATCCCGCCATGATTCTGGCGGCCAAGGCGGAAGGCAACAAGGCTGCTGAGAGTTCATTCCACTATGCCAACGAAGTGGAAAAGATCCATTCCGCTCTCTACAAAAAGCTTCTTAGCGACCTTAGCCCCACTCAAGAATCGTTCCCCTACTTCGTCTGTCCTTACTGCGGGAACACCGTTGAAAAAGAGGCTCCTGGGAAATGCTCGGTCTGCGGCGCAGACGGGAAGCTGTTTGAGAGAATAGAGTGAGCCTCAATTGAAGCCAGGATAAATATTAAGCAAATTATTGACAAATTCTAGTTTCTCTTTTTTCCCTACCATTTTATTAAGCAATCACGCCAATATGATAAGTCTATGAGCAACAGCGCAAAAAGCATCCATCCGTGCCGCCCTAACCTGGAAGCTCCTTTGAATGACGTTTTCAAAAACATCTTCGCCCGGCGCTCCGTTCGGGACTATCTTCCCGATAGCGTGCCCGACCATGTGATCCGAGAGCTGATCGCGGCAGGAACCTACGCACCCAGCGCCGTGAATAAGCAACCCTGGCGCTTTGTGGTCATCAAGAACCGCGCCCTGATGACAGAGCTATCCCAGAAAGCCAAGGAGCTTTGGATGGCTAAGGATACAAGCGCCGCCAATCCGGAGATCATCAAGCTGGCCAACATGGTTTCCAGACCAGGCTATGATATTTTCTACAATGCCCCGTTGCTGATAATGATATTCGCCCATCCTGATGCCTTCTCTCCGCAGATCGATTGCGCTCTGGCTGCGGAAAATATGATGCTGGCGGCGAGATCCCTGGGGATGGGAAGCTGCTGGATCGGGCTTGCTTCGCCGCTCGGCCAGGTCCCCAGCATTATGAACGAACTCGGCGTTCCCGATGACTGCAAGCTGGTAGGTAGCCTGATCTTCGGACTTCCGGCCAACCTGAACCAGAAGGCACCCAAGAGGGACGAGGATGTAATCTTGAACTGGATCGATTGAGCTATTGATTGATAAATTGCATTTAAATATTTTTAGGAGTATCAAAAATGAGTGAAAAGAATATAATAAATGGAATACGTAGAATAAATACCGAAAATGAAATAAGCGAAATGAATAAAGAAAACGATATAAAAGTTGAAATCGTCGATTCCTGGGAGGAGGACCCCCTCGTAGAACTCTATCAAGCCGGAGGCTGGTGGAAGGACGGCATGGATAAGAGCCGCCTGGGAGACCTGATCCGGGGCAGCTTCATCTTTGCCGTGGCGATCGATATTTCTACGAGAGAGTCTATCGGAATGGGACGTGTGATATCCGATGGAATTTCCGATGCGTATATTCAGGACCTTGTGGTGCTCCCGGAGTGGAGGGGAAGAGGCGTGGGCAGGATGATTCTTGCCGCGCTGCTCGATGAATGCCGGGCACGCAAGATATTCTGGACGGCTTTGATTGCAGAGCCCGGAACAAGCGGCTTTTACGGCACTCTCGGCTTCAAGCCCATGAGCGAATTTGTGCCCATGCTCTTTTCCGGCGATGAGAAGTCTCCCGGACCTTCTGGAGCGGGTGAGTGATGCTCAGCGATTCGGATTTTCGGCCGGTCTCCCTCGATGATCGGGGACTCTTCGCCCGGCACTATGAGCGCTTTCCCCAAGCACATAGCGATAACACCTTTACCAATATGGTTTGCTGGAATCCTTATGCTCATTACAGATACTCCTTTGTGCAGGACTGCATAATCCTGTCCAGCACCATTGAAGGCATGACGCGCTACCGGCCGCCCATCGGGCCGCACCATCCCGAACTGCTGCATGACCTGCTGGAGCTTGCCGCCAAGAGCGAGGAAGAGCACCCGCTGGTAATCCTGGAGCCCAAATTGTTGGATTGGATCTCGGATCTCTATCCTGAGCTGCCGCTCTTGCCGGAGAGAAAATATTTCGATTACGTTTATCTGGCTTCCGATTTGGCCGAGTTGCCCGGCAAAGGATACCTGACCATCAGGCATCAGCTAAATAAATTCCGAAAGACGTGCACTCAGCAGATCGAGAGCATCAGCCGGGATAATTTGGACGAGATCGGTGAATTTTTGGACCTGTGGTGCGATTGGAAAGACTGCAATTCCGATCCCATGCTGATCAACGAGAAAGCAGCCGTCTCCTTCGCCCTGGCCAATTTTGAGGAGCTGGGCCTGTCCGGCCTCGCCATTCGGGCCAATGGCAAAATCGGGGCCATATCGCTCTTTGAAGGACTAAATCAGGATACCGCCCTGGTTCATTTCGAGAAGGGACTTCCCGACTGCAAAGGAATCTACCGGGCCGTCAATGTAGAGACGGCAAAAGTCCTGGCGGGCCTGTACACGTTCATCAACCGGGAGAGCGACATGGGCGTGGAGGGAATTCGCGAGGCAAAGACGCGCTACCATCCTCACCACATGGTGGAAGTGCATCTGGTGAAAAGGGATGATCTGGAGAAAATAGTTTGAAGATATGAATTCAATTCAGAGCATTGTGGGCGCTAGATTAAAAATATGCGGGAAATAAAATAGCGCCCAAATAATCCAACGATCCAACATTCAACATGTTAGCCTTGGGCACTCGCTGCAGAGGTTTGCAGCAGGCGATCCTTGGCTTGGCGGTAGCATCGATCGACGACTGCTGTGCCGCCAGACAGTTCGATTCTTTCCAGGTCAAACGTCCCGGCAAAATCATCCACATTATCTTCGAATCCGGGCTCAAAGCAAAGACCGGTGTCGATCCTTGCCACCTTGCTGAATTTCAGGCCCTTCAGCATTGCCTCCATGTCCCGGCTTTTATCGAGCCCTGCGCTTTTGCTGCTGCCGTCCGTGATTCTCCAGTTGGCGGCCCACATGGGCGTCATGAACACCGCCACGTCCTGATGCTCCGCCAGCGTCCGGTCGTAGTTTTCATTGCCGCCAAGTGCCGTAGCGATGCAGTCGTCAATTCTCTCGCCCATGCCGTCCGTCAGGAAGTAGAGCGGACAGGCCAGATTTCCTGGTTCATTCTCCAGGCCCGCCAACGAGTTGCCGCATTTTCCATAAAAGACCAGTATCCCGTCGGAGAATGTGGAAAGTTGGCGGATATTCTCGGATACCGCCCCCTTTAAATGCTCCAGATCGGAATGCAATCCTATTCTCTGCATTCTCACTACTACAACAAGATCGTCTGCCTCTTTGCAACCGGAAATTTTCTTGAAAATGCATCCGCAGTCATCAATAATCCTTCGCAGGAACGGTGCAGAAATTCTATGATTCCGGCCAGGCAACTGCTCTTGTGTTTTCAACCGCCCATGCACTATCAACCGCTCTTTTATCCGGCCCATGCTCATGATGATGTGAGACCGGCCCTGGGACCTCAGTTTTCCGGAGAGTCCCATGTGCTCGCTTCCGTCTTTCGCATCGATCAGAACAAGCTCTTTTATGTCGCCATCTTTGGACAGCAGATGGACAAGCTCGTCTTCCAGCATCCTGCAAGCGATTATGCTCAGAGTAGGCATATTATTTCGAGAAGGAATAAGCCGTTCAAGCTCATAAACCATTCAGTCGAATAAAGATCCGTTATGGGCATTCAGACGGATGACGGCGGGTCATAAGAATTCAGCCGAATAAAGATCCGGCTTGCCGGGCAGGCCCCGGATCTCTCAAGGCATGATCACAACTGGCACTGGCAAGATTCCAGATCATTCGGCTTAGTCACAATCGTATTCGAAAACCTGTTAAACGCCCGCTGGCCGCTCCCGCGAAAAGCGATCCATCCGACCAGGCAGTCCAGCGGAAGCAGGAAAGCCTTTCCGAAGCTCTCGATTGCCGAGTCTTGAAATCCTATGGTTTCGCCCACCGGCCCGGTTACGACTATATTCATGAACATCTTGCCGAGCGACTGACCGCGATATCCTTCCAGCACGGTCCAATAAACGAATAGCAGCGATGAAAAAATCCCCAAACCGCCCGGGCTTAGGACATCATGTGATGAAATAGTAATAATACTCGCCCAGAGGATGCCCACAAGCAGGACATCAATCAACCAGGCCCACAACCTTTCTCCCCAGCTTGCCGAGGTCATATTAGCCATTATTTCCAACACTTCCCGGAACTTACAATTCTGCGTATCTTTTATGATATTCGGATATTATTACTACATGCCTTATTGCAGGCCATGATATGTCTTTATCGATGCCGCAGCTTCCGTTTACTTGGCGCCATTGCCGCCTCTCAAAACGCGCAGCGCTTTCCTCAGCTCATCTCCGGCATTGTCCAGCACCTCGCGCCGAACCTCCATGCGCAGCATCAGCACCACGAAGACGGTAAATGTTGTGGCCAGGGCAAAGACCACTGCCATCACCGTCACCAGCCCGAAGTTGCTGGTGATGTTGAAAGGCGAGGTCATCAATGCCGCAAACCCGCAAACGACGGTCATCCCTGATGCCACCAGCGCAGAACCGATGCGGTTGGCCGTGATCTTCAGAGCCTCGAACGGATCTCCGACATTGTGCAGCTCCTCGTAGAAGCGCTCCATCATCAAGATGGCATACTCCGATCCTATGCCGAGAACGAGAGCACCGAGGGTCGCCGTTAGCGGAGTGTACTTCAGGCCGCCGAGGTACATGACCCCGCCCATCCAGCCGATGACGACCAGCATGGGCAGTACGGGCAGAAGGGCCTTGATCAGGTCGCCCCGGTAGATGAGCAGGAGCAGGAAGAATATCAATACCAGCCCGAGCAAAGACATCTCCACTCTTCCCGTGGTTAGAGCGCCGATGGTCGCCGTACTCACCATGTTGTTTCCCGTCATCTTGACTGATATGTCAGGCGGTGGAGTCACCCAGGCTAGATCTTTTTCAAACTCTTTGGTGAGCCGGTCAAAGTTTTGCAGTCCCAGATTCGAGGCAGTCTGACCGAGATTTACATCTATCATAGCCATATTATGGCCACTCAGATACTTGCTTCGTACATTTGCAGGCAGCGAGTCGATGATCTGTCTTATCTCTGTTCGGTCATCGGGCAGCATTCCGTTATTAGCCTGTTTTATATAAGTGACCAGGCTGGTCGCACCATAAACCTGATCTCGAGATTTGATTAGATAGTTGCTGAAATCATCCATCCACTGCAGATTCTCGGGATCGGTTATGTCATCCCCTTGAACGATGAACTGAATGGAGTCTGTGCCGCCGTAAATATTGCTCATGTGCTTGAAATCAACCAGAGGCGGCAGATCCTGTGGGATATAATTTTTCGTGTCCGTCTCCACAGGAACCAGGTTATCCAGGTAGTTTCCGGTCAGGGCGAATATCAGGGCCACCGCCAGTACTGCTTTCCATTTATGAATGCAAAAGTCCGCAATTCTCTCCACATAAGAGCCAATGACCGATCCGCTATCTAATCCGTCCCCGGACTGACTCAGTGCTTTCTTTCTTCGAGATCCAGTTCTCTTCTCTCCCAGCCATAGAACCGTCACTCCCACAAAGAGGGCGGATAGGTAGCACATGACGAGCCCTATGATGCAAAGCTTGCCAAAATCGCGAATCATAGGCACGGAGGAGTTGAGGAGAGCGACGAACCCGGCAATGGTTACAACCAGGGCGACCATTACCGGTATGGCCACGTGGTTTACGGTGTTGATGGCAGCCTTGACCGGCGACTCGCCCTTGGCAAACTCCTCGTCGATCCTATTATGGAATTGGATGGCATAGTCTATGCCGATGCCGATGAGCAAGGGAAACGCCGAGAACGAGACCATGGTCATCGGTATCTTAAACAGCCCCATAGCTCCGAAGGTCCAGATTATGCCGAGGAAGACGACGGGTATGGGCAGGAGCGGCCACTTGACATGTCGGAAAACCAGCAGCAAGGCGAAGACCATCAGTACAGCCGCCAGAATCATGATCTGGCCCTGGCTGGCGCTCATCTCATCCGTGATCGATTTCATCAAGGCCGGACTTCCCGTAACCGTGACGGTGTAACCCGGCGGAAAGTCGGCCAGATTGACGGCTTCCTTCGTCTCGGCCAAAATCTCGCTGCGCTGCTTGTCCGTGATATAGACGGGATCCTCGATCGACATCATGGTGTGCCTGCGGTCGGGCATCAGGCCCTGCACCTGCGACCCACCGTCGGCTAAAATTTCGTCGATTCTCTCTTGCGAGGGTATTTGGCGCACGCCTTCCGTTTCCGCCTCGGTATCGGCCACAATATCGGCGATGCTTGTAACCGATGTAACCCTGGGAACATCCTTGACGAAATCCGAGAAGCGAAGACTGGCTTTGAGCACTTTTTCGCCGGCGACGTCGTCGCCCTCGATCATCACTGCGATGGATTCGGTGCCGAAATTTTCCTTGTAAAGATGATCATAAATTTGATAGAGAGAGGATTCCTTGCCTACCATGCTCTCCGTATTCATTCCCTGCATCTCGACGGCCTGGGCGAAATGGAATGATATCAGGGTTAGAATAAGCGCTAAGGCTACGATCGCTATTGGATTGTCAGTAATCCACTGTCCCAGTCGCTGCATCGTTTCCGTTATGAATCCATCCAGTCGTTCGGTTATAGCCGAACAATCAGAACATGCGAAAGGCACTTAAAGCTTGTGGTCTACGTTCCAATCATGGATAAGATGGACGAGAAGGTAGCCATAAGCAGACATATCATAGAAGCATGCGTCCGGGCAGCCAATGCCAAGGGTTGGAAAGACGCGGCTGGAGTCTTGCACGGCACACTCTTCCTGACCTGCGAGCCCATGTCCTTAGACGAGCTTTCCCAAGAGACCGGCTACAGCAAAACCACAGTGCGCTTGAACATGAATATTCTCTCAGATCTTGGGCTGGTGCGACGGGTTTTGGTGCCGAAAGACAGAAGGTTTCATTATATTATTGAGACAAACTCGGTATCAATGAGGTCAGCCATGATGGCCAACATGCAAATCGAGATTAAAAATATGCTGGCCGCATTGGATTGTACCGAGAAATACATCGATCAAAGCTCTGCTATGTCCGAATCGGACCGAGAGAAAGTCCGGCAAAGAATCAATGAAATAAGACGCTTTTATGATCAAGAGAACAGGCTGCTCGGCCTCATCGGGGGATATAGCACGGATGATCTCATCGACATCCTAAAAAGAGCTTCGGCATGACCTGCCGGTCGATCATAGGTGTTCAGTTGAAAAAAGACTCCGACAGCGGAACGGCTCGGATATTGATTGACTTTCATCCCACATTCCCATGTAAATCTTTTAAAGCATATCGATTTACATTCTTCGAGCATGAGCCCCGTCCTGAGTCTCATGAAGGTTTCTCCTTTGATGCCAAAAAGAGTGCCCCCCTCGGAAATCCCGAAAGAGCAAAAATCTATTTCTCCGATGATCTTTCAGGAATTCCCATCCAATAGTTTGCCGTCTCCGCAATAAAGATGGGGAGATTTCCGATGGGATTTAAGATATCCAGAAGGGCTATGAAGAAATTGATTAACAGAGCCGTGTCCATGAGATCGCCAAACCCGTTTTTCAAATGTCGACACAAATCATGGCAAATAATCGCAAATCCGCCTGCCAATGACTATTCTACGGCTGCCGATTTATGGCAGCCTGTAGATCTTGCCCTCCTTCATCACGAAATCAACCCGCCCTGTAACGTTGATATCCAGGAAGGGATCACCAGGCATGGCGATGATGTCCGCCGTCTTGCCCACTGCCAGCGTGCCAAGATCCGGTCTTCTCAAGAGCCCGGCAGCCGTGCTGGTGGCCGACAACAGGGCGCGCAGCGGCGAGATGCCGTTCTTGACCATTGTGGGGAATTCCTTCCAATTATCTTCATGAGGAAACATCCCGGCATCGGTTCCAAAGGCGATCTTCACCCGGCTCCCTGCCAGGTTCTTGATGGTGGTCTTGATTGCCGGAGCATAAAACACAATCTTGCGAAACTCCCAGGGAGGACGAGCCGCCCAGTAGGCCGCATTGTCGAGGTTTGTCAGCGTGTCCTCGAAGGTGTATTGGGTGGGAATGATGCAGATACCCTTTTCCGCCATCATCTCCAGGGCCTCGACTGAGGCCATGTTGCCGTGCTCAATGGAATCCACCCCTGCGTTCAGCGCCCTCTTAACCGCCTCATCTCCGTAGGCATGAACGCAGACCGGCACTCCTTGGTCGTGAGCGGTCTTGACCAGGATATTCAGCTCTTCCTGGGTATAGGTAGAAAATCCCGGATCGGAGGTGGGTGAGAAGAAGCCTCCGGTAGCTGCGCATTTGACCCAATCTGCGCCGCCTTTGATCTCATCACGTACCACTCTTTGGATCTCATCGGGACCATCGGCAATGTTCGAAGACTTCATAGCAGCCCAGAGTTCTGGAGACAGCGTTCCGCTCATGTCGCCATGCCCTCCGGTTGAGGATATGATATGCGGTGCGACGATCATGCGCGGGCCTGCGATCATCCCTTGATTTATGGCATCCCGAAGGTCGACCGTCACATAATTCCAGGTGGCAGAGGTTCCCACATCTCTCACGGTGGTAAATCCGTTCATGAGCATTTTGCCCAGCGGCTCAAAGGCGTGCAGGAAGCCCCGCGCCTGGGAATCCGTGAACATCCGGGAGAAATTGCTGGGCGGGATCGTCATATGCACATGGCAGTCGATAAATCCGGGCGTGACAATCCGTTGGGAGAGATCGATGACCTTGGCACCATCGGGCCTCGTCACCTTCTTGCCCATCTCTGCAATCTTCCTGTCCTTGACAAGGATCTCAACCGGACCCTGCGGCTTATCCGCCCGTCCATCCCAGGCATTCCCGCAGGGGAGGACAACTGGCATCGGGTCGGCATCCGGGACTAAAATAAGCGATTTTTTCATTCCTGGCACATCTCTTTATTTTTTGTTGGTATGTTAAATCCAAGACACATAAATTTTATGGTGTTTCCTGCGTCAGAGATATTTGGCAATGGAATTTGGGGCAAAGAGCGATAAAGTGAGCCGAAAGGCCGAGCAACAGCTTCAGACTTCTGATTGAATCATTTTAAGCGGCCAAGCCAAAAAAAGGAGATAGAACTACCTGCAATTGCACGCACTGCAGCCGGACAACGCTGAAAAGGCACTGCAATTTTTCAATAATCGACATCGAACGCATTTTAGGAAACCATCTGCATCAATCGCTCTTGTGTACGATATCGATCAAACTCCTCATACGATGTCATCCTACCCAGGAGATCCAAACGCTGTTCGATCTTTTCGACTTCGTAATTTATCTTCGAAACCTTGTCCAAGAGCATCTGACGTCTTTGAATAAGTGCTTCCCATTCTTCCATGATCATTCGCCTCTGAACAGACAGATTGGCATGTTAACATAAACTCTTTATGGCACATAATGAGAATCATGGCACAAAGTGTGAACTACGTGTCATGAATTTTTCTTCGGGCACAGATCTAAGAATCTAATTGGAATTATCTGTTGCAGGAGATGGTACTTGGGAAAAAAAGACGCTGCGGCTCAAAATTGTCTCAATCACCTGCCGAATTTAGAGGCAACCTCCTTGAGGTGTTCTCGAATGGGGATACCTTGCGGACACTTCTCTTCGCACTCGCCACACTCTTGACATTGGGATGCAAATCCAGGATTGCCGCTCAACATGCCTCCCAGGACGATACTGTAATTGATGTTGGCGACGTCCGGAGCATTGAACATGCATGCTTGATTGTACATTTCAAAGCATTCCGGAATGCTGACGTTCGACGGGCATGGCATGCAGTATCTGCAGCCTGTACAGGGCACTTTTATGCGTTTTCTGTACTCGGCTTCCGCTTCTTTAAACAGGTCGAGTTCTTTTGGCGATAGCGAGCCTGGAAGGCCATTTTCTGCGTGGGCGATGTTCTGCTCTACCTGTTCAAATGAGGCCATGCCGGATAGGACCACGGTCACCTCGGGATGATTCCAGACCCACCGCAATGCCCATTCCGACAGGCTTCGCTGAGCAGGAGCCCGTCTCCAAATATCATTGATAGAAGGAATGTCTTTGGTGAGCATACCTCCTCGCAGAGGCTCCATGACCACAATTCCAATTCCCTTCTCCGCTGCATATCTGAGCCCCTCGATTCCTGCCTGATACTGCTCATCCATTAAATTGAATTGGATCTGGCAGAAAGTCCAGTCGTAATAATCTACGATCTCCTTAAACAGCGCCAGCTCGTCATGGAAGGAAAAACCCGCATACCTGATCCTTCCATCCGCTATGGCATCATCCAGGAAATCATTGACACCTAATTGGCGGAGATTCTCCCAGAAGGGTTTCATGAGTCCATGAACCAGGTAGAAATCGATATGATCGGTTTGCAGCCGCTCAAGCTGTTCGTTCAGGTATTGATCCATGTCAGCGCGCGATTTTATGAGCCAACTGGGAAGTTTGGTGGCCACGAACACCTTCTCACGGTATCCTCCCTGCAGAGCGCGACCGAGGAACGGTTCGCTCTCTCCATTGTGATATGGGTAGGCGGAATCGACATAATTTACTCCGTGATCGATGGCATACCTGAGCATCTCCGTAGCATGTTTTTCATCGATATGCCCGCCTTCGGTTACGGGCAGGCGCATGCATCCGAATCCAAGGATGGAAAGATCGGACGCCACTTTATTCATCTTTCTGTAAAGCATAACCTCACCCGGACACCATTAATAATTTGAATCATAATTTGAATCAATTGAATCGTGCCTTTTTTCGATTCAAAAACCATAACGTGACCAAATTCTCCGCAACTTCAACTTCTCGATTTCTGGGCGACTCGACGATCCAGTCCTTTCCCAGCAAACCGAAAGGCGCTTCAAGAAAGCCGATAGTTCATCATAATCTTTGCCCATGGATATGATAACGCGCTCTATGTAGTTCCTTTTTTCCGTTCGAGATGTGATGATGTTAAGCGAGGATAGCATAATCAATCATATGAGCGTTGTTTTGTTTAGAAAATTCTTTTAGCAAAAATAGAAAAAGGCTGATAGTCCCGGTCCAGAGCATGAGCATGTTCAATTGGCAGGCCGCGCCGGAAACCTTCCTGTAAATCGTATCATTCTATTATATTTTTATCCCATCATATTTATATCCATCAAGCTCTTTTGAATCGATGGAGAGCAATAGATACGCCAAGCACTCCTTTCTGAGATTGTCCATATCAAGCGGAAGCTTAATTCCGGAAATCCGTGCAACAGCCTCTGATCTCTCTTTCGCACCCTGCCGCTGTAGGATGTGGATCAGGAGTTTTATTTTGAGTCTCTTGAGAACTTTTTTCTTGCTCTTCAGACGCTCATGATATCGATTTGCTCCGAGGTTCTCCGATTCCGCTCGAAGCGCATTTATCAGGTTCGATGCGCCGAGACAATGATTATAGAGCGTTAACCTAAATCCTTGACGGACATTCATCATGGGGAGTGTTCTGCAAATAGCGGGCCTGGACTCGTGGATTGTGCAGCCTTTATTTTCAGCATCGTAGAATGTGCACGAATTGTTTGGCCCCGTGTTCTTGATCATCCTCGTTCCCGGACTGTTATCGGGGCCCGGGATTGTGAACGTCTCGCTGATATTTTCCGGCGCCAGGCCCATTCCCTCCGCTATTCTATTGATATCCTGGTCATCGACGATTGTATATGCGCCGCCAAGGCAGCATTGACCGCACCGGGCGCATTCAAAAATGACATCTGCGGCAGCGCCTCTGAGAAAAACATCGGCCTCTTTCGATTCAAGTCTATCGAGGATTCCTTTGGCTTCTTTGCTCATGTGCCGGCTACCGCCTTATGCTTTTTATCGATATCATGGTTTTAATTCAATCCTATTATTCAGTTTTTATTCTCGAATTGGCTCTCTATATATTAATCAAATTGCTTTTACTTGACTGAATTTCGCAAACTGGCTTTCGTCTATCGCCGGAAATCCATATCGAAATCGGTCCAAGATCACATGCCTCGGACCCTGCAAGTAAGCAGTCAGAGCAGCAGGATTTACATAAGCTCGACTTGGCCATTACAATGCAGTAGCGTAGCAAGACCTTCTTGAAAAAGATGATGCCACCAGTTGCCGGGGGGATCATCACCTTTACAGTCTTGTTTGAATGTTTGCTTGCTATTAATATATTTCAGGAAATCTTAAGCTTTCGTCTTATATCCTTTGCTTTTTCATCGGCTAGTGCGTATCATAAAAATTGAAACGAGCCTATTTATCGCTTAACGCTTAAGGACGAAGGCCAGGATTACCAGAGCCAAACCGGATGAAAGTAACTCGAATCCTCCGGGCATTCCCGGACGCGTATAATGATGAGGCGGGAACGGCACCTTTGCATTTCCCAATGGCATTTCCTCTTGATAGCCATCCGGATAGTGGTACAGAGCCTTCTCCCAGGAGAGATTGAAGCGGTCTTTGCTTATATCATCCACGTTCAAATAGACGAGTATCCTATCAGGCAGCACGGAAATGGATGCTTCATAATTTGCGGTTGAAGGAAAAGTGCTGTTTGACGGTACGGCATGATTTCGTATAAACTCAGCATTATTCTCATTGAACGCACGTTCATCGAATTCGCTTTTTCTTATTGCATTCAGCTTGAAATCACTTAGACTGGAATCGGCCTTGAAGGGTTGATTCATCGGCACTGATGAGATGTTTCCCGTCTGATCGATTCCGCTTGCAAAGAAGCAGAATTCTCGATAATACAGCGCGTTTGAGATTATGTATTCGAGATCGTAGCTATGGATTGCCGGGACATCCGAAGCTGCGAGGCCAATTGAAAACGGAAAGGCAAGGAAAATGAGGCCGATTGCAAACATAACCTGCCGCCCACTCCTATCTGAGACCATAGATGAAGCAATTTCTGAACATCCATTTATTAATATCCTGGAAGAGAGGCTTAATGAGGGGCTTGATGAGGAGCTGGACACCGCTGGTGATTGCATCGCACCTCTCTTTGCACGATAGCTATTCATGACTTAAAATGCCCCCCTCATTTGAGGCCATATATCTAGGCCATATATCTAGGCCATATATCTATTTGAGATTGTATACCTGGTTGTATTTGCTGTCCAGGTAGTTTTGGAAATCGTAAGCCTCTGTCTCGTTTCCTGTTGCTTTTTTCATCAGCTGCGGCGTGTCGTAAATGGCACCATATTTGTAAACATGCTCCTGCATCCAGGCGGCAGGAATGGAAGAGTCGCCGGACGCGAGTCTTTGGTCCAGGTCCGGATAGTCTCTTCTCATGGCGGTCTCCAGTTGAGCCGCGTTCATGGAAGCCACTGCATAAGCCGGGAAGTAGCCGAAGGACCCGCCGGCCCAGTGAACATCCTGAAGTATGCCGTTGTTGTCATCGGTGATGTTCAATCCCAAATACTCCTTGTACTTCTGGTTCCAGATTTTGGGCAGATCGTCGAAGCTGATCTTTCCCTCGAAGAGGTCGCGCTCAATCTCGTAGCGGATTATGATATGAAGTATGTAGGATACCTCATCGGCGTCAATGCGGATGGGAACGATATTGAGCCGGTTGATGTATCTGTGCATGTCGTCCACTGAGACGTTATCCATGTTCGGCTTGAACTCCGCCTTCATCTGAGGCAGCCAGTACTGCCAGAAAGCTTTGCTGCGTCCCAGATTATTCTCGAAGAGCCTGGCCTCGGCCTCGGCCATATCCATGCCCGGTTCCGTGCCTACCGGCATTCCGAAGTACTCATCGGGAATTCTCTGGCCGGCAATGCCGTGACCGCATTCGTGAATAATATCCAGAAGGGCAATTTCAGGATTATGTTCGTCGTAGCGGAGGCTCATTCTGACATCATGCACCCCTATACCGTAGGTTGACGGGTTCCTCTTGGCCCTGACCATAATTCCTGCACCGTAATCGTAGCCGAGGCCGGATGTGATATTCTTCAGCAGAGCCTCCTGCTTGGCCTGGGAGTAGGTGGCGTTGCCGTAGACATTCTTCAGTGCAGTCTTTGCTGTCTTGCTGGAATTGTTCATTTCGGACTCTTTTATTTCCACGATCAGCTCTACGATCCGGGGCTTGATGGCCTCGAAGAGCCTGTCGCACTGGGCCGCGGTCATGCCGGGGCTGTAGTCATCCAGGAGGGCGTCGTAAGGATGCTCCGTGTAGCCCCAGTATTTGGCCTTCTCCCGGTTCAGCTCGACCAGGGCTTTGAGGTGGGGCTGGAATATGGTGTAGTTGTCTTTCTCTCTGGCATCCTCCCAGGCGGCCAGGGCTTTGGAGATCATCTCGGACTCACTGGCGGCGAAGTCGGGAGGAAGTTTTATTCTCTTGCTGTAATCGCGGTTCCAGAGCCGGAGGTTGGCGGCCTCTACGGTCGACCAGTTGCTGCCGTTATTGGCGATGGAGAGAAGCTTGCCGAATTCCGGATCGATCCATTTCCTGTTCTTCAGATCCTCCATGTAGCCTTGCGCCTTGGCCCGGTATCCGGTCGCATTATCGGGCATGGAAACGTCCTGATCCCACTGGGAGAGGCCGATCATCGTATCGAGATAAGCCATCTCTACAGAAGTGTTCAGGAGCCGGTTGTAGGCATCCCTCGGCGTCATTTCAGAGGCGACGTTCTGGCCGGTGCCGCTCTGCGGCTGGCTGTTTGCGCCAAGAATGGTGATGAATATCGTCATTGTCAGGATCAATCCGATGAGGAGTAGGCCAAACTTCATTCACTCCCTCCTGCATGGGGGATTGAAGTGCACGGATATTAACTTAATTGAACTTGTTGGGGACTTTGGCTCATGGATTCGATCGGAGGATTCTGATTGGAGAGGATGAAGGAATTGGCCGGATCGGCTGTCTGGCAAGAGTATCCAGAGGGACTATGCGAACTGCAAACGATCGCATAATCGACTGGATAATAAGCATAGATGATGATCTGATCATCCAAAAGGTGCTGGACAGCTTGAAGCAAGTGGCGATGACCGAACTCCAGTTCGCATGGGAAGAACACGCAAAAAAATTAAGGATTTTTTTCAAAATTTTTGAACAGGTCTTGCTATTCCAATTAAGTCTCAGTAGGAGATGTATTGCCTCTGGGCGGATGATGGCCGTGCCAGTCTTCGTCGCGTGGAGGATTCTCTATATGTTTCCACGGATTCACCAGGATTATCGGCTCTGGGACGGCTATTTCTCGGTAATAAATCGGTGAAACATAGGTCGGCTGCGAGTTAACAGGCTGTTGATAAACTGGTGCCTGGTAACCAGTTACGTCTATTACTATTGCATTGCTGACCTTGCCATCTATCACAAAGAGCAATATGTGTTGCCCAACGGTATCTGCGGTAAAGCCTATCCGATTATACCCTGCAAAGTAATAGTAGTTGTTCTTCACGACCTTGCCATCTGGATATATCTCATTTAGATAGCCATTCCCGCCAGTCGTGGAGGTCGCTATAAGCGATAGAAACGCGCCTTGAGGGACCTGGGCATATTGGGTCCAGCTTGTCGATCCTCGAATCCATAAAGAATTGCCACCCATATACGCAGAATAACTCAAGTATTGATCATATGGCATTGCTTGCTGCTGATCTTTGAAGTAAACGGTGGCTGGAGCACTTCCTGAGATCTGAAATTGCTCTGGCGCGATGATATGAGAACTGGCAGCAGGTCCAGGCGGCATGATATAGTATTGAGAATACTGCGAAGTTGTTCCATCCAATGCTGAAACGCATCCGATCAAAGATAGGACGACGATAATCGAAACCAACAATTTATTCATATTCCACTCCCATAAATTGTATCTTATTCGGCTTAGAGGTTACTAACCTCAAAGAACTAAATATCACAAAACGATAAAACCCTTTTCTTCATATGGAATTGATATCAATATGATCTGGCATGCTCTACTGCGACATCGATCATGAAGAGCTATTTTCCATCTGTGAGACCCTGAAGGGAGACTTTCTCATCACTTATGATAACGCGGACGAGGTTAAGGCGCTGGCTGAGAAGCACGGCTTCCAGTACTGCCTGACTCCCATGAACAACACCCATCATGCTACGATGCAGGAGCTGGTTATCGGAAAAGATATTTCCTGGACGAAAATGCCGTCTGCTGTGTTGCGATCCCGAATGGAATGGATGGCTGGCGAGCCGTCGGGACAGGAACCATCAAGGCAAGCCCAACGGTAGCGATTGCTGTAATAGCGCTTGAAACGCCCATGTGCCCCAGGCGGAGGCTCACACGTGACGGATGGGAAACAAAATCAGTCGACATCAAAATTCAGTTTCCCATGGGAACGCTCGGAGCATATCCTTGAAATCACACCCCTTAATCGAGATCCAGAAGCTCAACCCTACAATAGATGGACCACCGATATGCAAAAGTAAATAAACTTAGCATTTCACAACTCGCATTACCAATAAGAGGTAAAAAAAGATATGCAATAAATGCTCGGATGGTGTCAAGATTGGAATTTGAAATAGATAAATTCGCCAACGGATTTAAAAATACCATTGATTGGATGCTTAAAGATATACATGCCCAAGAAATCAAAGAAGGTTTGCAATATTTCAACGATAATAAAAATAAACTCGAAAAAGATCCTGACTCCACAGATGCACTGTTCATGATAATCAGATTGGTAAAAACAAGTGGTTTTCGTTTGAAGCCAAGAAATTTTGATAACAAATTGGATTTATTTATAAAAAAATACGCTGAAGATTTCAGAACAATATCAGCAAGAGATGAATTGATCATGCTCGTAGGAGAGAGGAAAAGGAAAAATGTCGAGCTACTTTTTACATATCCTACTTTAAAGGAATTTACCGATAACCTTTATGCCTTGGCGAATCACGGGAAAACCGAAGTATTAGGTGAAAAAGGAAGAGATAATTATCTTAGGGATTTTGGATATTGGGATAGAATACCAATAGATATTCATGAGATGCGGTTCATTATTAGAAGTGGAATATATCATTCATTCAGCACCGTCGATAAAAGTGATCATCTAAGAAAAAGTGATCTTCATGATGCATTAACCAGATTTTGCAGGAATTGCTTGAATGATTATTCTGTGGAGGGTATAGATTTAAGCACGGCTCCAGGGATCGTAGATGCATTTATTTGGTCATTTTCAGCAATAGACATATACAATATGTGTGGAGCTGTTCCAAAATGCAAAAATTGCAATCTTCGCAATGTATGCTTATATTCTCTTGCAAACACTCAATTAGTACAAAAAATAATGGAATGAGGGATCTTAATGAAATTGATGATTCTGATGATAGCTGTATTGATCGCCTTAATGACAATATCTGTAGGAGAAGAAATAAGAGTTGGTCCTATTACGCTTGGGATTGATTTATCCGCGTTTAATAATGCCAATATAACCTATTCCGATAATACATCAAAGCCGTTCACAGTAACCGACTACGATGGTTATTGGTTTGAAGAACATCGGACTTCTATCAATGGTGATGAGAATAAAACACTAAGAGTGGTATATCGCAAATTTGCCAATGCTGTATCTCCTAATAATTTATTGGCCCTATATGATATGAGTGAGCTAGATAGCAACCACTATGATAGCAATGGCTTCTTAATAACGGGCAACTGGATAATCCTAAAGCCTGATGGAACACCAGCAGGCGTTTTCATATATAGTAATCAATATCCAGAAAATAATTCACATGCATTTCAAAGCTTCTGGTTATCTGATAGAGATGAGCTTATCGTCGCTTTTCGTAATTTAACTTGCGAGGAATTAAACTCAACAATCAATTCGATTTTTATATATGGCTATGAGAAAAATCAGAAGTTTTTTAATTCAAATATGCATTGCAAAGAATAATGCTTTGCAAATTTTATGCTTTTTTTAAGCCATTTATAAGCCCATAGCAAAGCCTGAACAACTCATGAAGAATCCCACATTCCTATGAAAGAACCGAATTGCATATCGGTTCTTTCATAGGAATGTGGGAAGAATGATCCATTGCCAAAGAGATCCATGCCCAGATTGAAGACTTGGCATTGCCGCACGTCAAATTCTCAGGCTCAAAGGGTAACAGGACATGTGTCCGATACCCAAAAAAGTATATATCTTAGATCCCACATCCCGCACGTCCTCTTTTAGCTGTAGTATTTTTCGCATTTTGCGCCAAACAACCTAATAATATGGTCTTGCTCCTCATCGATATTTATAATTTCACGATGAATAGTTCCCTTTGACT
>RPOO01000033.1 GCA_003857025.1 Methanothrix sp. | reverse complement strand
TGGCGCAGATATCAGGAATCTCCAGCACGACTCCACTGCCTACAGCCACCTTTCGCGGCAGCTCCATCCACCTCGATACGACCAACAGCCTCACCAGCTAAAACAGGCTGTAAATTTGCGGCCTTGCGATATAAAACCATACCCTCAGACGGTCACAATCTCGGAGCGCAGGTCGCACAGAATGCGATCTCTGATTACATTTACGTCCGGGCTGGTCCGGTTCCGAGGACGAGGGATGTTGATATCGATAACGTCTTTGATTCTGCCCGGTCGGGCGGACATGATGACGATGCGATCGGCTAGGTAGATGGCCTCATCCACGCTGTGGGTGACGAAGACCACAGTCTTCTTCTCTTCCTCCCAAATGCGCAGAAGCTCGGATTGCATGATGTTGCGCGTCTGGGCGTCCAGGGCACCGAAGGGCTCGTCCATGAGCAGAGCCCGCGGGTCGTTGACTAGGGCCCGCGCGATGGCCACGCGCTGTTTCATGCCGCCGGACAGCTCGTGCGGATAGCGCGTCTCGAAGCGCTCCAGCCCCACCATCTTCAGGTACTGCCGGGATCTGGCCTCTCGCTCCGCTGCCGGGACGCCTTTCAGCTCCGGGCCGAAGGCTATGTTCTGCAGGACCGTTCGCCAGGGAAAGAGGGAGTACTCCTGAAAGACCATGCCCCGCTCCGGGGCGGGTCCGGTTATCGGATCTCCGGCCAGGGTAATGGTTCCTGATGACGCCTGTTCCAGTCCGGCGATGATGCGAAGCAAGGTTGTCTTGCCGCAGCCCGAGGGGCCGATGAAGCAGACGAACTCATTCTCCCTGATGCTCAAATTGATGTCGTGCAGGGCTTCCATCTCTTTGCCGTCCGACAAAAAGAGCTTATTTACGCCCTTGACCTCCAGAAGTGCCATTCAGAGCAGGAATATCGCGCCGGTAGGTATAGATCTTTCTATTAAGGAAGAAATTGTTTTGGGGAAGGTGAGGATTCTGCAAATCAGCGTGGGAAAATAAGGGGCTACTGGATGTGAAGGCGTAGGGGCCGTTGGCCTGGATTGCAGCGGCTAAGTTAGCTAATCACGGCCCTTGGCCGCACCATCGGCCCTTTCTATCAATCATTGCGAAGGAATTTTCTGTTAAGACTATCCGTTGCGCTTTGTGCCTGGCGCTCTTGACTATGACCACAGGATCGCTTACCTTTCTGGCCTCAGTTATGATCCTGTGGCCGTGAATCGAGTCACCGACATCATAGCCCTTCATTCAACGGTCTCCATCTTGCCTTCCTTTTCCAGGTCGTCCATGATCTTGCATACCAGCTCGTAATCCAGCAGGTCGGTGCTGGCATCTGAGGCGTAAGCTCCGCCTTTCATCTGGAAATATCTGGCTACTTCTTTCTTGGCGGTTTCATAGTCCACATCGCGGTATTCAATGATATTCTTTTGACCTAGCATTGGTTTCCACTTCTGCAGGAGCAAATTCTTGAATCCCGCCTTTTAAATCGGCAGAAATTCAATTCAATAAAATGGGGGTGAGGGAGAAATTGCCCTCGAATGCCCAGAAGCGTGTAGGGCCGGAGGGAAGCTATTCTCCCTTTACAACAATTATCTAACTAGCACCGGCCACTATTTAGGCTCGATCCGCGCGGAGCGAAAGTAATCTCGACAGATCTTCTCGCTCAGATCTTCTCCGGCTTCTCAAGCAACTTCGTCTTCTTCATGATCTCCCCCGTGCGGGCGTGAGGCTTGCGGGAGACTGAGTCATTGGCTTTCTCAAGTTCCCTGGACTCGTCAGCCAGGCGTCCAGCCGCTCGCATGACCTCGTGGCCTGCGGCAGCAGCCAGGGCGATCTGCTCCAGCTCCTTGAGACGGAAGCAGGCGGCGGCATCGATGGTTGCCACGGTCTGGGCCATGTACAGTGCGCCGATGGCCTTGGCTCTGGCGTAGGGATTTTGGAAGTTCATGCGCTCTGCGCACTTCTCGGGCGTGGCAAGGATGGTGGGAAGCTTTGCCTCGCCAGCTGCGAGGGCCGTCATGGCTCTGTCCAGCTCTTCCTGAACCAGCCGGATTCCGCCGCAGGCAGCCAGGACCTTCAGAGCATCGGAGTTGAAGAGAGCCATCTCTGCCGGGTCAAGGAACTCGCGCTTGGCACCGATGAGCGGGTCTACGGGCAGGATGATGTAGCCGAAGCCCTCTGCTGCCAGGGCGTCGCGCGCCTCCTTCTTGGCGGGACCGTCGGAGATGACGATTGTGGGAATGCCCTTGAAAATCTCTCGCGCCGTGGTCGGACCCGCGGTTGCGGCATTGGGGCTGCTGATGACCACGAGCTGCGGGCCCCAGGCTTTCAGCTCTGCCGAAGCTTCGCCCTCTTTCTTGGTCATCTTGGGACCGAAGCTGACGATCTTGAACTCGATGTCTGTCCTTTCCGCAATCTCGTCCAGGGCCAGATCGATGGCAGTCGAAGTGGCTATGTTTCCGAGCTTCACAAAACCGATCTTGAACATGCGAAGCTTGAGGGCGGAGAAAAGATAAAAGGATTGTGTCTTGTGGTTGACCGGATGCCGATTGCCGGTCGATGAAGCATAAAAGCGCTCCCTCGATAAAAATTTTGGAAAAAAAGATGCAAGCAAGATGCAAATTTGTTTTGCGGCGTCGTTTTCATGCTCGATTATGGCGACCAGTGGATTCAGGCGGGATTTGCGCTTCGTGCCAAAGGCTGCCTGTGGCCCAATTGCATGAATCTCTCGATTAAACTTGATAGTATATTCACAAGCTTCTTCATGCAAATTTCGATATGCCTACTTGGGGGTTTAAAATAGGGGACTATCACAATTGGATGAAAAAGTTGATCCGTAGCGTTTATAAAATCAAAACATAGTTTTTAACATCAATTTTTTAATTTTATTTATGTAATTTTACTTTCCAAAATTATTAATAGCTTGACATCATCAAAAGATTGGGAGTGATCTTTATGGATACCTCTGTAAATAATAACAAATCTGCATTTATGATAACCAGGGTGCTGGTTATTCTATTAGGTATTGTAGCTCTGATCTGGAGCGGCTATGTGTTGGGCTTCTTGGTGTTTTTCTTTGCCTTCTTTGCCATCATCGGCTCTCTCGGAACTCTGGCGATAGGCATTTCATACAACAGTGAGCAGCTTCCTGCACCCCGCTGGGCGACGTTGCTTCTCGGCTTCTTGGGCCTCGTCATCGGCGTGGCGACGGTTGCAGCTCCTATCTTCATGTCTGTGGCCATCATCTACTTCATCGGAGCCTGGTCTCTCGTCACCGGCATTGCGGACTTCATCTTCGCCTTCACGCGATCCAAGGCCGGAAATTCGCGACTGGTTCTGGTGCTCTCCGGAATTATTTCGGTCCTCTTTGGCCTGCTGGTTCTCTTCAATCCGCCCATCCTTACTGCTGTACTTCTTGTGCAGGTGTTCGGAATTTATGCTATACTCATAGGCCTCTTGGGTGTGGGCTTCGATATGATGAGCAAGACGGAAGAAGCCGAGCTAAAACCGGCCTTTTAATTTTTTAATTTTTTTTTAAATATCTTTGCGGTCCAGCTCGTTTCTCTTTTTTTAAAAAAATGAATCTCTTAAGGTCAATCGATTTGGCCGTTTTTTGGCGGCTTGTCTCTGCGACGATATTGTAATGCGGGCTTGTAATGCAAGAAACATTTTTTTAAAAAAGACGTTGCCCCGCAGTCTCCCTTGGTCTCGCCAAAAGACTCAACAAAAATTAGCAGGCGAATTGGACCGCCTTTGAATTACGATTTCGGTTGCTTCGAGCAAGATCTATTTGGAACGCGAGCTTATATTCTGTTCTTTCTGGGCTTTTCGTTTTTCATGCTCATCTTCGCGTTGTGGAAAACAGGCGCGTCCAGCTTGCTCTTGGCCTGCTTGGCGGGATCATGCTTACCCGGCCCGTCGCTGGGCATGCCCTTGGCACCCTTCTTTTTGCTCATATTATAATTCCTCCTCTTGATAGCTTGATGCCGAAACCATCGGCATCTTCGGGAACCAATCCCAAGCTCAGGCCGATTATGCCTGATTATAATTGGTTATGATCCTAGTTATACGAATCGCTTCAATTCGGCTTCTTATGAATCGCCACATCGAGCATCTGCTTTCTGGCCTGTAATTGATATATGCGGCTCAAAATCGTTTCGCCAGAATAATGGGCCAAAGTGGAGCAAAGCCTCGGCTTGATCTTGATATTAGGAGGGAGGCAAAAGTCTTTGGATGTAGGAGGGAGAAAAGACGATGTCGACTCTTGCCCGGTGAAATATACGTCGATGGTCGTATTTAAGGATTTCGTTTCTGCAAATCCGTGGCCGCCTTCTTCGATCAAAAGCTACACTTACTTTGAATGACTATCGATTATTCGGTGTTCTCAATTGCTCAAGCCGCATGACTGCCTGGAAGATGCCGTTTTCTCTCGCCACGTGATACGCATGCAAAGTCGCAAGGTGTCTGACCAGTATTGGGAGTGGTGCAGGATACATTCCAGACCGTTCCTTTCCCTCAGCATCCCATCCTGTCGCAGCCGCTACGCTGTGGTGGAGATGGACCTATACGGCCTTGGCATAGGGGGCTTTGACAGGAACGACGGCAAAGACGTTTTGCGTTCCGTCTTGAGCCAGCCGCTCAAGCGCGGTTCGCTCTTTTTGGTCAGTCCGGTTTATGTTTGTGCTTGCGTCTCAACCAAGGCGGCAAGGGCGATGGCAACCAGCCTTTATCGAATTGCCACGGAGTCTCTCGCGCTTGATCAAATAACGCACGAAGAATGGATGAGCGGAAAGCTGGAGCAGGCAAGTTCGAGAATGCATTCACAGGGCGGTTTTCCTCCCATCAGCGGCGAGGTTGGTCCGATAACTGCTAAAGTGCTGCTCGACGAGGCGGCATCTCTCTGATCAGCTCTTAATCTCCTGAATCTCCTGGCAAAGATCTCCGGCAAAATAGCCATCCGCCGGTTTGCGGCCTCCGGAAATGCTCGCAAAATTGCGCTTGAAACGAATTATTCGGAAAGCCGTGATCCTGCATTTAAATACGTTGATCGCCGTATGCACTGCGCAGATCATCTGCGTCGATGTACCACAGTTTTATATCGTCGAACGTCGAACCCATGTCGGGCAAAAGTCGAGACATCATCAGTTTCGATCCCTGTGCTTCATCATCGACTTTGCCCTTCCTCCCTTGTCCTGGGTTCTCGACCCAAATCTTTTTCGTCTAATCAGGCGAAAGTATTCTGTGCGAAGAACATTCCCCTTCGAGGAGAATTCAGCATGAAGATTGCAGCATTAGCTCTAATCATATTCGCCGTCGTGGCACCGTCCGTGGCTTTGAGCGATTATCAGCAAGGCGTTTTGGATGGCCTTGGTCGGGGCTGGAAGATGGCTCAGATGTATGATCAGGCCCAAACTGGAGATCCAACTGCATTTAACCAGGTTGTGCCCGACTATAATGCCTGGATTGAGAGCATCTTCGGAAAGAACGAGTCTTTGATGCTCTCCACCATTGCCAACAAAGCGCAGACTCAGGCCTATTCCGTGAGCAAGACATACACTCCCGTTCACGCCATAGACGAAAGCTGGAACCAGACCAAGCAGAGCTTGCTGCCTGATTCGGATGCCTATGGGCTTATCAACGGCCATCCTGCCGAGATATATTATTCCATCGGGCCGGCTATCAACGACTTCTGATGCGGCGCATTCAGGGCATAGGATGATGGATTTGGCTTGTTCCTGACAAAGGGATCAATTCCCTTTTGGATCCGCTTCAGATCGGCTTTGGGTCAGCTCAGGCCGGCATGCTCGGTGCAGACATTGTCGTTCGCCCCGTTTTATGGATCAACTTTATATTTACATCTGCCAATTCATCGGATTGGAAAATCGGAGAGATTGAGATGAGATGGTCACTTGCGGTAATGGTGCTTTTTGCCATTTGCATAGTCGTTAATATGACGCCCGCTGCCGCCAAGGATACTCTTGCACAGAACTATTCCGAACACTCCTGGGTCTTCGTCAACGGCTACATGGATGAGTCCAGAATCCTGCAGACGCAATTGGGTTTTAACGGCCAGAAGATGGTGCTCTCTACCAGGGGAAGCGGAATTGCCACCAGGACCATCGATTCCCAAGTCTACAGTGACTCCAGCATGGATGAAGCCTCACTGACCATTTCTGCTGATTACGACTATAAACCCTACACGCCGCCCCTCACTCAAAGCGACCTCAAGAATGCCCTCTGCGCCAAGAATTATCAGGTGGGATCGGTTTACTCCGAGACTTATTACATCGACAAAGATCTCATCAAGGATACGACGATTTACCAAAACGACAGCATGTCTATCTATCAGATCAGCTCGGAGATCCAGGGAACCGCCAAGATCGGCCAGCGGGTGCAAAAGAATGCGAATACTGTGCCGTCCTTTACGATGAGCGGGACCTATATGGGGTATGCCAAGATTATCTCGGAGACATTGGTGGGCAATACATCGGTGCTTACGCTTCCTTGTCCGTGAAGCTGAAGGCGGACCGTGATTGACTGAGCCCCGTTTATGCTCATTTTTTATCCTAATTTTATCATCTGTTCTTTATATGTTATTCTATATTATCATTTTATTCCCCAATATGCGACCAACTGAGATACGCGATGCATCAATCATAAAATAGGGAAATTAGGAGGGAGGCAAAAGTCTAGCTAACTCGCGGAGGGGGAAAGAAATGAGATCTCGACCTTTGCCAATTATCTATACGACAATCAACGTATATAAGGATTTCGTCTCCTGTTTAAGGAACCATGCCTCGTATATGGCGGAAGAAAAAATCGCCAGTATCCTCCTCCTTTCGACAACGCTCATCTCCAAACCGATTCTTGATAGTGAAAATGAACTCAAGGCATATCAATAGCAAACTCTTTAAATTCCAAGATGCAAGAACATTGTGAAATTATGAAAAAGGATTTTTTGGGAGAGATATGATTTGGGCGACAAAGTGCTGACTGAAAAGGATTTGAGCATAGATGAGAAGAAGGTTTTTGGCAGGATCATCGACATGTGGGCGGCGGGCGATCCGGAGAACCCTTATGAGCATAGCTCCGAGGACAATCTCATAAAACACGCCCAAAAGGATGACCTGACTCCCGAGACGATCCGGAAGGTTCTCACTGATTTGGAAGAGAAAGGATTGATTCGCAGAGATGAGGGCGAGGCATTTATCAAATACAAGGTTGAAGCCGAGCATATCGTCAGGGAGCTGCAAAAGACGGATTATGTTTATGAAACACGAGACTTCAAGCCGCCTCATCATTCGTGAGTGGCTTTGGCGTCTTTTCATCGTCTCGCCATCCTTGTAACTTTTTTTAGCATCTTCATGCCTAATTTGCGCGTCCTTTTTATCCAGAAGCGATTCCAGATGCCATCCTTCAAGGAAAACAATTATAAACTTAAGACATGACGAAAAAAGAGCAGAATTCACGTGGTATGGGGTTGCAGGGATGATCAAACATATTGTCATGTTCAAGCTCAAAGAATCGGCAGATGGAAAGGAAAAAGCGGAAAATATTCAAAGTTTAAAGGCGATGCTGGAGGCCCTGCCCGCCAAGATTGCGGAGATTAAATTCTTCGAGGTCGGCGTGAATTTCAGCGATGCTCCCGTTGCCTACGACCTGGTCCTCGATTCCAAGTTCGCGAGCAAAGAGGCGCTATATAGCTACCAGAAGAATCCGGAACACGTGGCTGTGGCGAACTTCGTCGCAAAGGTCTGCGAGAATCGTGTCGTGGTCGATTACGTTCTCTAATTCCAGAATAAATAATGGTTGAGCGAAGGACGGGATTTATCAAATGAAGATCGGAGTCTGCGGCATCGCCTGCGAGGCCTGCCCGCGCATGGTGAGCGGAACGTGCCCGAACGGAGAGGCGGGCTGCCAACCAAAGGAAAACAGGATGTGCCAGATTGCTACCTGTGCTTTCCGAAAGGGCGTGGCTCTCTGCTTCCAGTGCCCGGAGTTTCCCTGCGAGACCACAAAGCTTGGGCCGATAAGTTATGGCTACTGTCAATTCATATCGGGAAAGGAGTCTTGAACCGCCTTCTGATATATTTTATTTCCATTTGAACTAAATATTCCGTTTTTGGGATAGCGAATTTTGCATTAGCTGATCTCATCCTTCAATCCCTTGACAAAGTGCCCGGTGGTAATCCCACCCAGCGCCATAGGCCTGATCCTTTCCGTCAACGCTCGGAGTTCTTCGGGCAGAGATCCGCCTCCTTTTTCGGTCAGCCGTATTGCCTCCAAATAGATCTCTGTCATCTCGCGGGCATACCTCTCCGTCCGCCCGCGTGCGTCCACGGCAACGCCGTCCAGGCCGATCTCAAAGATGCGGGGCATGTAGTCGAGGAGGCATGTCTCGGCTGAATTGAATATGTGCGTCCTCATGTCGTCGTCAAGCCGTATCGGAAAAGTGCGCCGGAAGTCCTGCAAGCCCCAGAAGATTGGTGCTGCAAGCTTCTCCTTTTCTTTATTCTTTTCTTTGGCCTTCTCTTTGTCAAGGCACGGCACGCAATCTTCCGTGACCATGACCTCCAGGTTGCCCTGCACCATCAGCTCCAGCCTCAGAGCGTGAGCAAGAGCGGCGGCGTTCCGGTGCGATGCAGATATCGCCCCTGCCAGTTGATTTGCGGAGAGTTCCGGGGAGAGCGTGAGAAGCTGGAACGGCGGCGAGAGCGACTGCACCGTCAGGTGGTTCCAGACGTTGAGCCCGGAGCCGCCGTAAAGGCGAACGCCGGGACCGGCAGCCAGGACTGCCTCGGCGGCGCCCACGTTTTCTACCATGATCCCATCAGCCGGATGATTCGCAAGCATTGGCCTGGCCAACTCCAAAAAATCAGCTCTCGTGATCCTCGGCCACTTCCAGATCAATTCGGCATCTTTGCAGATTGCCTTGGCTTTTTCCAACGCTTTCTGCATCCCTTCAGCTCGATTCGAATCACGTCCCAGATGCGGTTCGAAGTAAATTCTCCGGCATTCGCTGTCTACTGCGCCGCGCACCGTCTCCAGGCTGTCGGCGTAAACTGCCAGAGTTGGCGTCCTCGCCTGTTTTTGGCCATCGGGCATTATTGCAGTCGCAGTCAGGTCCATCTGCTCAAGTTTTTCCCGTGCAGCGGTAACATTTCCTTGATCGGGACGTCGGGCGCTCAAAAGCATCTCTTCCGCTTTGGTCAGCAGGTCGCGTCGAAGCTGGTTAAGTGCTCCAAGGGGTGCAAACAGGTCGCCGGGATAGTCCATCTGCACCTTTCCGATAACGAATGGCGTCCCGCCTGTCCTCCTGAGCTGTGAAGCGATCTGTTGCGCCGTCACCGGCTGGCTTTTCGCCTTTTCCATCTTGAACTCGGCCCGGACGATTATGCGTGCTCCCTTCTGCTTCTCCAACCGGCCTTCGATGACCGGCGTTCCGTCTTCCCAGGTTATCTTGAGGTCGATCGGGATCTGAGCCTTGGTCGATGAGATGATCTCCTGCGCCCGGCGAGCCAGGGCGGAGCTGCCGGTGAGATACACTTTTGCGCCAGGCCTGACCCTCTCCGGGGTCCTGAGCCGCAGCAGGCCGTCTCTCATGAGCGGCTTTTGCACCACGAGGCCCATCTCCTGGCCGGGGGCGATGAAGACCAGCCCGTCTCCCTGCTCCGGGCAAAGCGTACCGGAGAGGCGTACCGCCGCCTCGCCTCGCTGTCCATCGGATGCGGTCACGCTTCCGATCAAGACGCCCCTGTTGTCCGACATCTGCCTGCCCATGACATCCTTGGCCTCCAGCAGATAGCCGTCCGTAAAGTCGCGGTTGAAGACCAGCGCCAAGTCCCTCTCGTCCTCGGCTGAGGGCGTCCAGGAGCCGCGAGCGATGGCGTCCAGAGCTTTCCGATAAATGCCGACGACAATGGCCACGTACTCCGCCGACTTCATCCTGCCCTCGATCTTCAGAGAATCCAGAGGTGAGCGTGCGATTTTGTCCAGTTGCCTGTAGACGGAGAGGTCGCGGGTGGAGATGAGAAACTTCTCTTTCAGAGGCACGGCCTCCAGCCCCCTGGGCCGCCCATAATCGTCCTTCTCGCCCTTTTGCAGAATGTAGGGCTTGCGGCAGGGCTGGGCGCACATACCCCTGTTGCCGCTCCGCCCACCGATGGCTGAGGAGAGGAGGCACTGGCCGGAGTATGAGTAGCAGAGAGCGCCATGCACGAATGCCTCCAGGCCCACCTGAAGATCCTCAGTCTCCGTTTCCTGCTTCCGCTTCATTTTCTTAATCTCTTCCAGTGTGACCTCTCGCGCCAGAACGACGCGCTTGAATCCGTTCCGGGCAGCCCAGGCGATGCCCTCTCGATTATGGATGGTCGCCTGCGTGGAAGCGTGCAGTTCCAGCTCCGGCACCAACCGGCGCGCCAGGCTAGCCGTGCCGAGGTCCTGCACCAAAATTGCGTCGGCTCCCATCTCGTAGAGCCGGATGAGGTAGCAGGCAACATCCGCCAGCTCTTCCTCTCTGACAAGGGTGTTGACTGTCACATAGACCTTCACACCTCGCAGATGGGCAAAATCGATAGCATCCTTTAAAGCCGCATCATCAAAGTTTGCGGCAAACTTTCTGGCACCAAATCGTTTGCCGCTCAGGTAAACGGCATCGGCTCCCGCGGCCACGGCGGCGCGCAGGGCCTCGGGCGAGCCCGCGGGCGCGAGGAGTTCAGGAATTCTTCTCAAGGTCAATCGTTCCTATCTCTAAGAATGCGAGTTGATAAGCTCTCCTCTTGGCTAACTGGCATAGCATCTGCTTTGGGTTGCCGTTCGACTGGTTATCTGCATTCCGGTCTTGGCATAGTCCGTCTCTCAGCATGGAAACATTTGTACAGTAAGAATGCCTAATAATAGTCTCATGCCCTCGCAGGATGTGATCAAGAGCCCGGACACAAGCCGGGCGGAGCGAGTCCCTCCCGGCCAGGAGTTGACCGAGAGCTTTCCCGTCCTTCATTACGGAAATGTTCCCAAGATAAATCCGAATGAATGGAAGATGAGGCTCTTCGGCCTGGTTGAAGCGGAGCGCAGCCTGAGCATCGCGGAAATTCTCTCGCTGCCCCAGGCCAGGGTCTTCTCGGATGTGCACTGCGTCACTACCTGGTCTCGCCTCAACAACCTTTGGGAAGGTGTGCCGACTACTGCTCTGAAGGGCCTTGTTAAGATCAAAACAGAGGCCCGGTTTGCCATCGTCCATGCCTATGGCGGCTTTACCACTAACCTATCGTTGCAGGACTTTTTCGCAGAGGATGTGCTCTTTGCCTTGAAGCACGACGGCAGGCCTATCTCGCCGGAGCACGGCTACCCGGTGCGCCTCGTGGTTCCACGGCTCTACTTTTGGAAGAGCGCCAAGTGGGTCACTGGCGTCGAGTTCACCGCAGAGGATCGACCGGGCTTCTGGGAGAGCCACGGCTACCACAATCGCGGCGATCCCTGGAAAGAGGAGCGATACGGCTAAAAACCTTTTTGATTTTGATATGGCCGGCATCTAAGAACTCACGCGAGGATATTTATTCGATAACGCATCATTAAATTATGGGAGATTGTTATGAAATTGAAATTGAATACAGCTATAGTCTTTTTGCTGGCTCTTGTCCTGCTTTCATCCGGCGGACTGGGCTTGCGCACTTATTCGGGGGATTCCGTCCTTATCGACACGCCTGTAGATGACGACATCTTCGCCGCAGGCAGCGCAGTGACCATCAATGCACCCGTGAATTCGGTCACGGCAGTCGGCGGAACGCTCAACATCAATGCTCCGGTCAAAGGAGATGTATTCGTTGCCGGTGGCCAGATCCATGTCAATTCCGATGTGGGCGGCAAGCTCGTTGTCGCAGGCGGGAATGTCTTCTTGGACGGCAACGTAGGCACTAATCTGGTAGCTGCGGGCGGACAGATCGACATACTGCCCGGCAAGACCGTCAATCGCGATGCGCTGATCGCCGGAGGGAGCGTGGCCAATGCTGGTCGAGTCAATGGCACTCTGACCGTCAGCTCCAACCAGTTCAGCAATACCGGCTCCGCCGGAAAGGTCGATTTCCGGAAAGTCGAGGATAATGAGGAAGAGCCGTCCGGAGCGAAAGATCGGAATTACGGGTTCAACGTCTTTGGGCTTCTAACCGTGCTCGGCTACTTCATCCTGGGATTGATCCTGGTCCGATATCTGCCAGGAATTTTTGTGGCTGTGGATCGCGAGGTGCGTGAGTCTCCCATATTGAAGACCCTCCTTGGCTTCGTATTGATCATAGCCTCCATCATCGCTATCCTATTAGTGGCCGTGACCGTAGTCGGTCTGCCCGTTGCCATGATCTCAACATTGCTTTTCGCTGCGGCCTTGATGCTTACAGGAATATTTGTTTCCTTCTCTCTTGGCAAATGGATCGGCGAGCTTCTGAAGCTCAAATATGGTGATCTGATTCTCTTTACAGTGGGCTTCGTGGTTCTCAACATCCTGTTCATGCTGCCGTTTGTGGGAGGTCTCATCTCCACGATATCTATGAGCCTCGGCTTTGCCGCGTTTCTCTATGCAGCGCGAAGCTTCTCCAAGGTTGGGAAACTGGCAACGGTCGCATGATGTGGTCGGGATCCGGCCATCTCCATCCTTTTTTCCCGTGGCTGTCACCCAAATACCCGCAAATGTTATTTGTATTGCAGTCCTAACCTTTCATAATTTCTATCCTGGAAACGGAGTGTTGAAGTCTTGAAGCTGATAGTATTCTACAACGGCGAGTTCGGAGCGCGCGTGGTGGGCAACTTGGTCAACTACTCGGGCTTTTGCATCTCCTGCGCCGATGCCTGCACCCAGTGCCGCAACGTGAAGCCGGGCTTTGCCGAGAACATTGTATCTCTGGTGGAGATGCCCGATCCGGAGTCGTTAGGGGACTTCATCGATGATGTGGAACCGCTGCTGCCGACGAACATTCCGCAAGCAGACATCGCAATGGTCATCAACGTTCACCCGGACATCCTCTTCGGCATGCTTCCCAAGTTGAAGGAGGCGGGCGTCAAGGGCATTATCGGCTGCTCGGAGAAGCCCAAAGAGCTGCCGCTCGGCCAGAGGGTGCAGCTTGAGGAGAAAGCGGCAGAACTGGGCATGGAGGCATCCTTTTCCAAGCCGTTTTGCGCCATGCTTCCCGACCCGGCCAAGCCCAACATCGCCGCGTTCCTCGATGCGGCTGGCATCGGCTATCCGTCCATCGAGATCGTGGTGCAAAAGAGCCGGGAGGGCAAGGAGCACATCCTCGCCGCCAACGTCAAGCGCAGCGCGCCCTGCGGCTCGACCTGGTTCGTTGCCAAGCGACTTTTGGGCCTTGAGCCGGATCAGCCGGACATCCGGGAGAGGATATCCGAAGCGCATCATGCCTATCCCTGCACGGCCTCCATGGAGCGGGATATGGAACTGGGCGACACCATTCTGCACAAAGGCGGCTACATCATCCGCGAGGCGGTGGAGGATGCCATTAAGAAGGCGAAGCGTCTGGACTAAGAGACCCTTTGGAAAAATCTCTCCATCCTATCAGAAACCTTTTTGCCGCGGAGGAGATGCACTCAGGTTATGTCCTCTCTAATTGATGCTCTTTCCATTCTCATGATCCCGTCCGCAGGAGAGACAAATTCCGCGGCCTACTGGCTGGGAAAGGGAAACGAGCTATGCAACTCCGGTCAGCTGGAAGACGCGATCAAAGCCTATGAGCTTGCCTTGGGCCTCGATGGGTCCTTGATCGATGCCTGGAATAACAAAGGCACGGTCCTGGCGAACCTGGGCCGATTCGACGAGGCGCAAAGGTGCTTTGACGAGGTGCTGAAACTCGATCCAAAGCATATTCAGGCTCTTAGCAACAAGGGCATGGTGCTGGCCCAGCAGAAGAAGTACCCTGAGGCTTTGTCCCACTTTGATGCAGCCATCGCAATAGACGCCTATTTCGCCGGAGCCTGGTACAACAAAGCCCTGGTCATGCAGTGTCTTGGCAGGGAAAAAGAGGCTATGGCTGCCATGAAGACCGCTGATGCGCTGGAAGGCAAGATAGTGGGCTGCCGCAGGCGGTAGACTTGGTTGCGGGATCTAACATTCGTTCGTTATTGATTTTTTAGCATTCAAAAATCTTTTTCGTCTCTGGCCGGAGTATCATTATTACCATCATCGTCCTGAGAGCAACCGATCTTCCAGCGGATGTTCTTGATGATGCCCAAAAGGGTGCGCGCCTCCCGCTCCGTCAGCTCCGCCCGCCCGAAGATGCGGCGCAGCATAAGCGACGAGAACTCCACTTTGTGCTCAGGATAGCTGATCTCCTGCAAAAGAGAGCGCGCCTTCTCCCGCAGCAGCGCAAGGCTCTCCGGGCTTGCCATCTCCACGCATGCATCGTTTTCGTTGGTATTCTTGGAAAGCTCATAACACAGCACGGCTGCGGAGTGGGAGAGGTTCATCACCGGATACTCTTCGCTGGTGGGGATGGACACGACCATGTCGCAGATGGCCAGCTCTTCGCTGTTCAGGCCGCAGTCCTCGCGCCCCAGGAGCAGCGCCACAGTGCCCTCCTTTCCCCGCAGCTTCTCGGAAAGCTCGGCGGGCGAGAGGCAGGGGACGCGCAGGTGCAGACGCAGGTGGTGCTGCTCGTGCTCCAGTCGCTTGCCTGTGGTGCCGACGACGAGATTGGCACCCTGCAGGGCCTCCGGCAGGGTCGAGAAGGACTTTGACATCTGCAAGACATCCCGTGCATGGGAGGCCATGGCCCGCCCGAAGTCGTCGATCTTGCAGGGATTGACTAACACCAGGTCATGAAAGCCGAAGTTCTTCATGGCTCTGGCGACAGAGCCCACGTTGCCGTCGTACATGGGCTCGACAAGGATGACGCGAAGATTCATTGAATTATCCTTGTGCCGGTCCGATTTTCGGCATCATCGATACTGATTTCTAGGTATGCTGTGCTCTCATTCACCGAGACTAGACTTTTTCTTCAGATATATGAATTTTCAGGCTACAAGAGCGGTTTTCTGGTGGCATTCAAATTAAAATTATTGAGATTGTGCGACCACTCCCAATACTTAAATCCGAATCCTGTCTTCCCGTTGGACTCTTTCCGGTCTTTGTTAGCGCGGCCGTTGGAGAGCCTACCTAAAATTGTTGATTTGTTCTTTCCGTTGTCTCATAGACGAGTCCATTAAGTTGAATGATGCAAATGCATGTGCGTATTTACCTGGGACGCCGTGAATTTCCAAGAGGTAGCACCATTAATAGGATTATTTTTTCAAAACTTACGGCAGAGGCAAAAGCCTGATCATAATACCAAACACGATCAAAATGCAAAAGAAAAGCACTATCCATTTTGCATTCTTATGAACTGCGTTTTTCTCCATAACAGATATGTGTTTGATCAATATAGATATACTTTCCCAAAATTTGCATGACGTACTATGGCTTGCCGAAATGTATGCCGCATTTTGATGCATGTAGATAGGGGTGCAGTATATCGAAATGGTGCTGCCTGGTACATTATGCCCCTCCGCAGAGCCCACGCCGCCGCCGTGCATGGGCTCCACCGGGACAGTTCGCAGATTCATGCGAAATTATCCTTTTGACACTCCCAGCGGCACCAGCTTGGCAACCTTGGTGGCAATGCCGAGATTGTGCACCACATCCACAACATCGCCGGAGGGCTTGTAAACCTGGGGGGCTTCTTCGGCGAGCATGTTGGGGCTGGTGGCCCTGACCACGATGCCCTCCCTGTTCAAAGCGGCCTGCACGTCTTTTCCAGTGAACGACCTTATCGCCTGGCTGCGGCTCATGACCCTGCCTGCGCCGTGGCAGGCGGAGCCGAATGTGACACTGAGGGCGCGGTCGTTCCCGCAGAGAACGTAAGAGGGCGTGCCCATGCTCCCTGGTATCAAAACCGGCTGGCCAACCTTTCGGTAGGCTTCCGGCACCTCGCTGCGGCTGGGGCCGAAGGCTCGCGTGGCACCCTTGCGGTGCACGTACAGCCGCTCGCGCTTGCCGTCCACATCGTGCTCCTCGATCTTGGCCACATTATGGGCCACATCGTAGACCAGATCCAAATTGGCATCCGGGAAGTACCTATTGAATACCTCTCGCGTCCAGTGGGCGATTATGTGCCGGTTGGCCCAGGCGTAGTTGGCGGCACAGACCATGCCGCCGAAGTAGCTATCCGCCTCGGGCGAGCCCAGGGGCGCGCAGGCGAGCTGCTTGTCGGGAATGTCGATGTTGTACTTCTTGACGGCCTTGCTCAGCACTTCCAGATGATCAGTGCAGATCTGGTGGCCGGCTCCTCTTGAGCCGCAGTGGATCATAACCGTGATCTGACCCTTGAAGAGGCCGAACTTTTTGGCCACTTCTTCGTCGAAGATCTCTTCCACGCGCTGAATCTCCAGGAAGTGGTTGCCGCTGCCGAGCGTTCCCAGCTGCGGCCTGCCGCGCTTGCGGGCCCTCACGCTCACCTGCGCAGGGTCGGCTCCCGGCATGTGGCCATTCTCTTCGCAGTGAGTGAGATCAGCCTCAAAGCCGTAGCCTTCCTCCACCGCCCACTTGGACCCGGAGATGAAGGCTTCCGTGAGCTGCTTGTCGGTGGCGTGCAGGCGTCCTGTGGCTCCCAGGCCGGAAGGGACGGCCTCGAAGAGAGCGTTGATCAGGGTGTTGATGAGCGGCTGGACCGATTTTGCCTCAAGGTCGGAGCGCAGGAGGCGCACGCCGCAGTTGATGTCGAAGCCTACGCCGCCCGGGCTGATGACGCCCCCGTCCTCGCGAAAAGCGGCTACTCCGCCGATGGGAAAGCCGTAGCCCAAATGGGCATCGGGCATGGCCATTGAATATTTCACAATGCCCGGCAGCGTGGCAACGTTGGCCACCTGGTCCACCGTTCCCGGCTCCACCATCTCGCGAAGTGCGGCGGAGACGAAGATTCTGCCCGGCACGCGCATGCCTGGCCGGTAGCCGATGGGCACCTCGTAAGTATTATCGTTGATCTTGTTAATGTCTGCCATAATTTACACGTCCAAAATCGCCTGAAGGCACCAGTGGTCGTTCTTCTTGACTTGGAACTGGTGCATTGTCACCGCCTTGACCTCGTTCTCGAAGGCGTGCCTCTCAAGGTCAATCCTCTCGCCTCCGATCTCGCCCTGCAGCTTCCACGTCCCGTTCTCTTTAAGCAAAACGGTGAATGTAGAGAATACCGCCGACTCCGTCTCGAAGAGGAAGACGATCTCCGAGAGCCAACGGTAGGCCAGAGTCTCTAGATCCTCATCCTCCAGCTCCACCTTCCATGACTCTTTGGCTTGAATTGTGGCCGGGTCCACCATCGCTTTGAAGAGCGCAGAAGCGGCATTGGCGAGCATCTCTTCCGGGCTATGGCCAAAGGCGCGAAACTTCACATCGGCGGTGTGCTCCAGGTACTCGAAAGGAATCATTTCATTATTGTTTCGAGCCGAAGACATTAAAGGATTGCTAATGGATTGCAAATGGATTGCTTAAGGGACTCTAAAGGAAATCTAAAGGATTTCTAAGTCCCGCACGAGACCCGCCCGAACGGCCAGGTCCACTGCATCACTGTACTCCTTCAGTGTGATTTGCCTGGCAAGGCCGGGAAAGTGGCCGGCTCGGTATTCGGGCCGATACTGGTCCATGATATTCGTGTAGGTGTTCTTGGAGACTTCTTGGGAGAGGAAGCGCACCACCTCGGCGGTTCCGGCTTCGCCCTCAGGCAGGACCAGGTGGCGCACCAGTTGGATCGGAGATCAGTCTTTTGTCTCCCCGCTGAAAATCGTTTGGGTCGATGTGTTCTGCTTGATTGTTCTGCTTGATCTCTCTATGTGCCTTGGCGTCTCTTTCCATCAGTGCACGGGGTGCAACCAAAGAGTTATCTCCTATTAATATATATGTTAGTTAAAGGTGGGGAATAATTGAAAATTAGAATGGCATTTGGGATCCTTTTGTTAATTATTCTAATTCTAAATTTGCCGACCGTGACCGCAGACGGTTCGGAAAAGAAAATCTTGCTGCTGAATTCATATAACCCCGGCTTGAGCTGGACTGATGACATCACCTCAGCTATCCAGCATCGTCTTTCCATCACCATGCCCTCCGCCAAGCTCAGTGTGGAGTACATGGATACAAAGAAGCATCCTCCTGATGAAGAGCGTCTTGCTTATCTGCGATCTATTTATCTTCAAAAGTACAAGGATCAAGACTTTGATCTCATAATGTCGTCTGATGATGATGCTTTCAGCTTCCTTCTCCAAAACAGGGATGATCTATTTCCAGGATCGCCCGTAGTTTTTTGTGGCGTGAATTATTTCGATGACAGCATGCTTGAAGGAAAGGCAGGCTTCACCGGTTTGGTAGAGGGCTTTGATCTCAACGATACACTGAATCTGATGCTAAGGCTTCATCCCCGGGCCCGTCATTTGGTGGTGATAAATGACGAGACGACCACTGGCCGGGCCAATCGCAAAATATTGGATAATGTCGTTCCCGTCTTTAGCCAGAGGGTGTCTTTCGAGTTCCTGGATAACATCACTGCGGAGGACATGCAAAGGCGCGTATCGAACCTTACTGATGACAGCCTCATATTGCTTTTAATCTTCAACATGGACCGTAATGGACGTGTCTTCACCTATGAGGAGAGTGCAGAGATGATCCGTTCTGCGAGCACAGTTCCCGCTTATGGTTTATGGGACATGCTTCTGGGATATGGCATCGTGGGCGGCAAACTCACCAGTGGGTGGGAGCAGGGCACCAAGGCAGCAGAGATAGCCCTTCGTATACTGCAAGGGGAGTCTATAGAAAACTTGCCTTTAATTCATCGGTCATCGGTTAAGGACATTTAGGATAAATAGCATGTACTATTATCTTTTTGTACTTAGCACATTTTTAATTCATGTTTAGATATATATAGGAGCTGTGATCTAATTATCCCTCAAGA
>RPOO01000032.1 GCA_003857025.1 Methanothrix sp. | reverse complement strand
CAACACGGCAAGGAACAATTCGCGAGACGGCATATCCCTGGAACAACTGGCTGTGGCTGATGTTCTGTCCAACGTAGCCAGAAAGAACGGCCAGGGCATCTTTGTCCAATCCTCCAAGAAACTCATGATAAGCAGGAACAACCTGAGCGAAAACAGCCGCTATGGCCTGCGCATGAGCAGCTCCTCCGGCAACAACGTCACGGATAATGGCTTCTATGATAACGAAATTGCGGGCGTCAATCTTGTGGATTGCCGGGAGAATTTCCTCTATCACAACGTCCTTGCCGACAACTCCATCCAGAATGCAGCCGACAACGGCGCGAACCAATGGGATGCGGGGCCGAAGACCGGCGGCAACTACTGGAGCGATCATCAAGTACAGGGCAATCCCGGAAGCGCGGCTCGCGCCATTCCCGCCAAGGGCGTTGATCGCTATCCATTCCAGGACCCCTGGGGGTGGCGCTGATGGACGATGTTGATCTTCAGCTTCTCAAGCTGGCTCAGGACGGATTCGAGCTGACGGAGCGGCCATACCGCGCTTTGGGCGAGCGTCTCGGCATCTCCGAAGAAGAGGTCATGGCCAGGCTGGAAAATCTGCAGCAAGAGGGCGTGGTTCGCAGAATTGCCGCCACCATCGGGCACAGGGCTCTTGGCATCGTCGCCAATGCTATGATCGTCTGGAAGGTTCCAGCAGAGAGAGTGCAAGAGGCGGGAGAGACTTTTGCCGCCGCAGAGGAGGTCACGCACTGCTACGAGCGGGCCGCGGCCCCCGACTGGCCCTACAATCTTTACACTATGGTCCACTCGCGCAGCAGAGAGGAGTGCTTGAGGATCGCAGACCTGCTCTCTCAGGCATCCGGTATCAAAGAATATCACGTCCTGTTCAGCGAAAAAGAATATAAGAAAACCAGCGCCAGGATCTGAAAAGAATATGGCAGGAGAATTGAGCGCCACTGCTCCTCGCTTGGGGTCGAGAAAAAGGCTTCTTCCGCTCCTGCTAAACCTCGAAAACAAGCTAGTGGTGATATTCGGCGGCGGAAGCGTGGGGGAGCGCAAGGCCCGTCTCTTTTCCGATTATTGCCGCGTTCAGGTTGTCAGCCTAAATTTTACCTTGGAACTTGCCAGGCTCGCGACGGAGAAAGAGTCCCTGAAGCTGGTCAAAGCGGATCTATCCCAAGGTTTTAGGGAATATCTTGATGGCGCTTTTTTGGCGATTCCCGCCACAAATGATCCTGATATTAATGCCGCAATCGAGCGGGAGGCGCAAGCGCGAGGCATTCTGATCGATAAAGTGGACGGCATGGGCGATGTGGTTGTTCCATCCATCATCCGAAAAGATCCCATAACCATCGCCATTGCCACAGAGAGTCCAGGCCTCACCAAATACCTGCGAATGCGGCTGGAAGAAGAGCTATCCGGGAATTACCAGGGCATGGCTCACCTGCTAGGCGAGATCAGGCCGGAGCTGAAAGCCTCGGTTCCTCTGCAAAAGGATCGCGCCCGCATCATCTGGGAGATTTTAGAGGATGAAGAGGTATGGAACCTTCTGAATACTTCCTATGAAAAGGCCTATATGAGAGCCCGCTCACATGCATACCGCGATGAGCGAGATAGCCTCGATGCTGGTGACCCACCGCAAGGCCTCGATCGATGAGATTGAGAAAGCCTGGCATGGTGATGTGGAGACCATCCTCAAGTGGGTCTGCCAAGAGCCAAAGGTGGAAGAGTGCGCCGTTCTCAAGACCTGCAATCGCGTCGAGATTTATGTCGTTTCTGCGCGAGGCGAGAAGGTCCTATTCGAGCTGGCCAAGAAGGCGCGCATCTCTTCACGCATCATCGATTTTCACGATCATGACGAATCTTTGCGCCACCTCTTGCGCCTGGCCTGCGGCCTGGAATCCATGATCATCGGCGAAGACCAAATCTTGGGCCAGATGAAAGAGCTTATCCAGATGGCCATAAAAGCCGGAACTACCGGCTGGATGCTGGAGACCGCTTTTAAAAAGGCCATTCAGGTAGGCAAGCGGGCGCGAAAGGAGACGCAGATCAACGAGCGCTCCATATCCGTCGGCTCTGCCGCGGTCGATCTTGCCGAGGAGATAATAGGCGATCTGGAGGGCAGGTCGGTCCTCGTCATCGGCGCGGGCGAGACCGGCGAGCTGATCTCTCGTGCGCTCATGGCCAAAAATACCGGATCGCTAATTGTCACCAACCGCACCTTCGACTCAGCCAGAGACCTCGCGGATTGCCTGGGCGGCAAAGCGGTGCCCTTTGAGGAGATGAAGGCATATCTCAAGACCGCCGATGTGGTGATCAGCGCTACCGCGGCTCCCCACTATATTTTGCTCAAAGATGATATTGAAAAGGCTATGTCAGGGCGGGAGAGCAAGCTGCTCCTAATCGACATCGCCAATCCCAGAGATATCGACGAGGCTGCATCCCAGGTTCCGGGAGTGCAGCTGCACAACATCGACAGCCTGCGTAACATCAGCAATGAAAATATGATGCGTCGCATGGCCGAGGTCACTAAAGTGGAAGCCATCATCGTCGAGGAAATGAGGCTCTTGCAGGCGAAATACAAGCGCAAGCAGGCCGAGGATCTGCTGGGCCTCCTCTACTCCCAGGCAGAGATCGTCAAGGATCAGGAGGTTCAGAGGGCCATGAACAAGCTCTCCGCTCGCCACACGCTGGGCGAGATCGAGCAGAAGGTCTTGCAGGACATGAGCCATTCCATTGTCAACAAATTGCTCTCAGAGCCCACCAAGGCGCTCAAGAGCGCAGCGGAGCGAGGCGACACGAAGCTTCTCGAAGCCCTTGCCGAGCTGTTCCGGCTGGAGGATAATTTATGAGGAGAATGAGGCGGCTGAGAGCGCCAAAGATCAGGGAGATGGTGGCAGAGACCGATCTCTCCCTCAAGGATTTAATACAACCCGTCTTCGTGGACGAGAGGATCGCAGTGCCGAGGAAGATCGATGCCATGCCCGGCCAGTTCCGGCAGAGCCTGGAGAGCCTCCCCGCTGAGGCAGGACTGCTGGAAGACTTGGGCGTCCCGGCTGTGCTCCTGTTCGGCTTGCCCTCCCAAAAGGATGAGGTGGGGTCCGGTGCCTACGACACCCAGGGGATTATCCAAAAAGCGGTGCGCCTGATTAAAGAAACGACCAACCTCCTGGTGATTACAGATCTATGCCTTTGCGAATACACCAGCCACGGACACTGCGGCCTCATCAAAGGCGAGAAGGTTTTAAACGACGAGACGCTGCCCATTTTGGGAGAGGTTGCCACCAGCCACGCCGAAGCGGGCGCCGATATCGTGGCCCCCAGCGGCATGATGGACCACATGGTTTCGGCCATTCGCTCGGCCCTGGATGTGGAGGGCTACACTGACACGCCCATTCTCTCCTATGCCGCCAAGTACGCCTCGACCTTCTACGGGCCGTTCCGCGAGGCTGCAGAGTCGGGTTTTTCCTTTGGTGACCGCAAGGGATACCAGATGAACCCGGCCAACTTCGCCGAGGCCGTTTGGGAAGTGCAGCTGGACATCGAAGAAGGCGCGGATATGGTCATGGTCAAGCCTGCCCTGCCTTATTTAGATGTCCTGCGCGCCGTCAAAGACATGTTTGGCGTGCCCACTGCCGCCTACCAGGTCTCCGGCGAGTACTCCATGATCGCCGCAGCCGCAGAGAAGGGCTGGCTAGATGAAAGGGCGGCATTCCTGGAGGCGCTCACATGCATCAAGCGGGCAGGAGCGGATATGATAATCACCTACTGGGCGAAGGATTTTGCAAAACTGAAAAGCGAATCCTAAGACGACTTGAAAAATGATTGAAATCACTCGGATTATCGTCTTTTGGGTGCTTTCCGAGATTATCGTCTTTTGGGTGCTTTCCGAGAGGAGGCAACTGTTGTTGTCGCCTCTCAGGAATGATTTTTTATATTAATGAGATAAATGTCAATGAAATGGCTGATAAGAGCATTGTAATCACTTCTTGTGAAGAACATCGGGACCTTAGAAACCTGGTTCCGACCAAAGTACTTGAGATGGCCAGCCATGATATTCAACGGGCCGTCCCAGCTCTTGCCAAAGATCCTAATGTTGCAGAGATGATGGAAAGGGCCATCAAGCGCATTCCCACGCATCACCGACTGTCACTTGGCGACAGCAGATGCATGGAGGATATAGCTGACGAGAGCGTTCATCTTGTGGTAACGTCGCCACCATATTGGACTCTAAAGGAATACCCAAGTCGCAGCGGTCAATTGGGTTTGGTCGAAGATTACGAGGAGTTCCTGGCGGATCTTGATCGGGTCTGGGAGCACGTCTTCAGGGTACTGGTGCGCGGTGGAAGGCTTGTGGTGGTTGTGGGCGATGTGTGCATGCCGCGACGCCAATTCGGAAGGCATGTCGTTTATCCTCTTCATGCCAGCATACAAGAACATTGTCGAAAAATTGGTTTCGATAATTTGGCACCGATAATTTGGCACAAAATTTCCAATGCTCAATTTGAATCAAGTAGGTGCACAAATTTTCTAGGAAAACCATATGAGCCCAATGCAATAATAAAGAATGATATTGAATATATATTATTCCAGAGAAAACCGGGCGGATACCGCCAGCCTACATCTGAAGCGCGGCTCCTGTCCATAATTCCCGAAAACTGCCAACGGCAATTTTTCCAGCAAATCTGGGATATCGGCGGCGCTTCCACTAGACAGCATCCGGCACCTTTTCCTCAGGCATTGGCGGAGAGACTGATTCGCATGTTTTCGTTCGTGGGAGACACAGTACTGGACCCATTCATGGGGACCGGCACAACGAACCTCGCGGCAGGATTATGGGGTAGAAACAGCATAGGCTATGAAATAGAGCCTGAATATTTTGATTTTGCCTGCCGTCGCATGAAGGTCATAAAGGAAACGCAGTTGACGCTCGATTCCATCAGCGCCAGAGAGGAAAAACCATCATGCATAGTTTAGATCCGCTTATTTTTTCCGATGCGGTTAGGGAATTTTGGAGAATTCGAGAGAGACAAGCCAATGCCCAAAAAGAGCGCGGTCAGTCCGACCAGGGATCGAGAAGTGCAGTTACTGGCGGAAAGCAGATGGACGGCTTCTCCAAAAAGATCATCGAACTCTTGATGGCCGCCGGCATTGAAGTGAAATGTATATTTCAGAGGACTTCTGTTGAGCTGCCCGGTTTCTTTCGGCCAGCGAAAGAATGGGATATCGTGGCCGTAGTGGATGGCAACCTCATCGCCGCCATCGAGCTAAAATCGCAGATTGGGCCATCTTTTGGCAACAATTTTAATAATCGAACGGAAGAAGCTTTGGGCACAGCTCTGGATATTTGGACTGCCTATCGAGAAGGAGCTTTTCGCACATCACCCGCTCCCTGGTTAGGCTATCTGCTGGTATTGGAAGACTGCTTAGCATCAAGTCGACCGGTCGGCGTGCGAGAGCCGCATTTTTCCGTGTTTCCGGAGTTTCGCGAGGCATCTTATGCCAAGAGATATGAACTATTTTGCCGAAAGCTGATTCGGGAGAGGCATTATAGCTCAGCTTGCTTTATTTTGGCCGATCGCGAAATTGCTGATTCAGACAAGAATTACAATGAGCCCGCCGTTGATCTATCCGCGGTTCAATTCTGCACTCAACTTCTCGGTCATGCAAACGGCGCAATAAAGGCATAACCAATATCTGGCATGAGCAGAGCGACGCATTAACTCAAAAATTTTCAAAGCCTCAGAATTATTGCGTCTCAGGCTTCTTTATATTTCTCTTGATAGATAATATCCATCGCCACCTCGCCTTCCACGCCCATGACAATGGAAAATATCCACTCGCTGAGCTTGGCGCAGTGCTCGGGCACACACTCCTCGATGCAGCCCGCGCAAGGCTCAAAAGCATTCACGGCGAGCAATGGATCAAAGCGTCTGCCCCGTGTCTTTTCAGCATAATAGAGGCGATAGGTTCTGATACCGTCGGCTGATTGCACCTCGCGGGTGACGAGGTTGTCCTTGAGGAGTTTGGCCACAATGCGAGAGCACTTGCGAGAATCGATCTTCAGAACCTTCCAAAGGTCGCTTTGCAGGACCCCTTCGGGATGCGATTTTATATAATCCAGCGCCTCCATAGACATTCTCGATCTCCCTTACTCTATGGGGCTAATGAGAATAATATTGTTGCCGCGCAGGATAACGGAACCCAGAGATCGAGTCTTCTCGCCGCCGATCAACTCTACGGTCTCCAGGAGATGAAGATTAAGATACTCATCGACACTGTTGAGGACTCCTTCCAGGACATAGCGCGGTGAGCCTTTCATCTCGACCTGGATCTTGCTGCCTACTAAACTCTGAACCTTTTTGGTTGGGAACATAAACCTGACTCCTTTAGCGATTAAATGGATGATTGGGCAAAGGTCACTTGTTGAATCCATGCTTGTTGAATATATCAACAAATTCTCGATATTTTAATTGATTTCATTCTACTGGACTGATGCTACACCTTTTATTTCCGGGACGGCCTTTTTTAGCTCCTTCTCAATGAAGTTCTTGAGCGTCATCTGCGAGAAGGGACATCCTGCGCAGCTTCCCTGCAGCTTGACCTTGACGATTCCGTCCTCGATATCCACGAGCTGAACATCTCCGCCATCTACGCGCAGGCCGGTCCTGATCCGTTCCAGGGCGACCTCAACCTGATCCTTGAGGTTTTGCATATTACTCTTCAGTCCCCTTTTACTTTTATAGATGTAACTTTGTGCCCGATGATCGTATACCTTATTCCTCTTAAAGCTTCCTCGAGCTGCTTGATGAGCTTCTCACATTTGTCGGACCCGACCACCGTGTTTACCATAACACCCGGTTCCGCATGGTCTCGAATCGCCTTGAGAGCCATCTCCGGGTTTTCGCTCAAGCGGAAGCTCTTCCAGGTCTTGGGAGCCATTCCCTGATACTCTATGAGATAAAACCCGCTGATGCCCAGTTCAGTTAGCGCGTTTACGACCCGAACCAGATGCTCGTGGTCGACGAAAATCTTGACCATGGTCTTCATAGAGTTCCCCTCTTAATATCGGTCGCTTAAACCTTAAATAACTTCGCGAGATATTCTTTTATCCTACGCGCCCCAACCCTAGAAACACATGGCAGAGAGAGACATCAGAGAGGTACTGAACGAAATGGGCATCACGGAAGATGAGATCGTATCCGCGGCAATGGAGCTTTACTTTCCCCACCCTGGCGTTGAGACGCGCGAGAAGGCCGAGGCCAAATTCAAACGCGAGATGGACCTCGCTCTCAGCGATCCCAATTTAGCGCTCTTGATCTATGCAGGAGTCCTTTTAGAGTCGGAAGGTCTAAAATGCAATCTCCCGAGTCTTAAGCAATCCGATTATGAGAATGATCTGACGTGTCTCATCGCGGATGAGGTTCTGGGCCTTTCCATTGCCAAATATGTGGGCGGCTACAAGGGATTATTCGATTACGTTCGCTACGACAAAGCAAAACCGGGAATCCTCTCGCGTCTCGGCCCATTCATGGATGATGTTGTGGCGGGTCTTATCGGCGGCGTTTCGGCAAACATGTACACCAGGGCGGTATTTGACTGAAGGACTTGCTCTTTGCGCTTAAATCGGGATTCGGCTGGCTGTCCACCGTACCGGTAGGCATTTCTATGGAGGGCGTCGAGGCTCTCATGAAGCATGTTTATGTCTTCCCGGTGGTCGGCCTGGTGCTGGGCGCGCTGCTGGGGGCGGTCGCCTATATCGCGGCCCTGGCTCTGCCGCCCAACCTGGCAGCTGTGGTAGTAATTCTGGCGATCTACAAACTGTGCGGCATAAACCATATCGACGGTCTGGCGGACTTCGGGGATGGCGTAGTCGCCCATGGCACTCTGGAAAAAAAGGTGCAGGCCATGAAGGATGTCTCATTGGGAACGGGAGGCGCGGTCTTCATCGTCGTCCTTTTGCTCGCCACATTTGCTGTCGTCTCGGACACATCCAAGGCGCTCCTGCCCCTGGCATTGCTCGCGGCGGAGGTCTCGGCCAAGGAATCCATGATTGCTTTTGCCGCGTTCTCCCGTTCCCTGCAGAAGGGATTCGGGCAGATCATGATCGAGAGGACGGGACCAAAGCAATTCATCATCGGTCTGATCTTTTCCGCCGCGGTCTGCATAGCTGCGTTAGGTCCCTTGGGCTTGGCCATGCTCGGCATCGCCCAGCTGGCGGCGCTTTACATGGTAGTGGTTGCCAAGAGGAACTTTGGCGGAGCCACCGGAGACGGGATCGGCGCGACCAATGAGGTCTGCCGACTGGTGGCCCTGGCCGCGGCCCTGGCATTGGGAGGTGTCCTGCCTTGGACGCTCTGGTGATGGCCGGTGGTCGCGGCTCGCGGCTCAAGATGGGAGAAAAGCCACTGGTGACGCTCTTTGGAAGGCCGCTTATTGAATACGTGACGACAGCCCTGCAAGACAGCTCGGTGCAAAGAATCCTGGTAGCCACCACGGATAATGTGCCAAAAACCCGGGAATGGGCGGAAGAGCGGGAACTGAGGGTTATCGAGACGGCGGGAAGAGGCTTCGTGGCCGACATGGTCAGCGCAATTCAGGCCGCGAGGATCATCGATCCCGTCTTGATCATCATGGCCGATCTGCCGCTGGTTACTTCCGATCTGATCGACGATATAATCGAAATCTACGAAGAGCGGCCTGAGCCCGCACTCTCCACGCATACGCCCCTGGGCCTGCACAGCCGCCTGGGGCGCAGGCCGGATTCGCTCTTCAACTACCGCGGACAATTGATCGTCCCTTCAGGAATTAATGTCCTGGATGGGGCCGACATCGAGAAAGAGCAAGAGGATTTCCACTTAATAATGGAGAGGATGGAGCTGGCCGTGAATGTCAATGTGGCCGAAGACCTCAAGCTCTGCGAGAAGATTATGCAAGGTGATATTCTTTGAACGATTTCATAACCATAGACGACGAGAAGTACGGAACCGATGATCTCAAGCTGCTGATGGGAGCAGATGAGATTCGCGAGCCGAAAAGCTACATCCTTCTCGTGGCCAAGATCCTGAAAAGCCCCATGAGGCTCCCCTGGTTTTTGAAGGACATCTGCGCCATCTGCCTGGATGAGCAGGACCAAAGAGAGCTTAGGCTTAGCCTGATTCGAATCCAGGTTGATGCGGAGCTGCGCATGAACCAGGATATCCAAAGATACCAGCAGAGGCGCTACGTGACTCAGGTTATCGAGATTCTGCTGTTCAATGATCTGATGCTCGCGCCGCGCGATACGGTGGAAGAAGGGGATGCGGAATAAAAAATAAAATGAGAGCTTCCTGAAAAAAGGTAGCTTTTAGCAGCCGCAACCCCCGCCGCCTGATGCTCCCCCCGAAGTCGAGGCGGTGGAACCTCTCGATTCTGCAATGGGGTACATGATATTCTTATATTTTGCCAGGTTCTTGTTGACACGATCGCTGCCGTAGCCGGATAAGTCGAGAGGCACAAGGCCGCTCGCACCAATGGCTGCAGTGCTGCTTGTAGTATTGTTAAGAGATGAATTGTTCAAGGCCGGCTGGCTGGCTTGGGCGCTGCCGATGGTATAAGGGGCGGCTCCGCCGGTGCCAGTGGCTCCGGCCAAATTCAAGTCACCCATGTAAACCACCGTGCCGCCCGGTGACCATTGGGCGCAGGCATTGTAGGCCATAACAATCGTCATGGCGACAAAGATCATTCCTGTAGTTTTAGCAAACATGATTTAAAACCTCCAAATTTTCGGAAAGACCAAGCTTCAAGCGATACCAAATCCAATTGAATCGATAAAGCCTGCAAAAATAATTAAGATTTGTGCCCTTCGAGAGGGCACAGATCCGAATCGATTCTAAATCGTTTACTTGGGTGGCCACATGTCCTTCATCCAGCCGACGATACGGCCGGAATCTTCCGGACCAACCATGATCTTGGCCTGGCCTGCAAAGAGGTCCTCCAGCTCACCGGAGAACTTGGCAGCCATGCCGGGCAGAACCAGGGCCGGGTACTTTTGGCCCTTCCAGTCGAAGCCTGCCTCAGTCATGGAATCCTTGATCTTGGTGGGGTTAAGCTGGCCGCCGGCAACGGAAGCCTGCACGCCGATACCATCAGTGTTGATGGATAGGATGTAAGCATCGATGCCGTTGGAGGCAATATCGGACTCCACTGTGTAGTAGGTCAGAGCGAAGTTGGTGGTCACGAAGACAGGGGACTCGGCTCCCGGATTGCCAACCTTGTAGATGCCGGGCTTGACCTGCACGGGTGTTCTCGGGTCCGTGAAGATGTTGAACCGCAGATGCATATCCGGCATCATGCTGTAAGCCTCGATGGAGTGCTTGATCATGATGGCGCCGCCGCGGATGACGAATGCGGCTGTGAGCACGGACTCCCAGTAGGCAGCCCTGACTGGATCCTCGGTTGTGAGCCAGGCGTTGATGGGCAGAACCATGACTGGGTATGCGATATCCCTCTGGGCCTCTTCGACGGCAGCCCTGCGCAGATTGATGAAGTTCTGCAAGGTCTGCTGCAGCATCTTGCCGTTCGGTGCGGTGCCTGGGTCCAGGATGAGATCGGTTAAGCCCATGCCGGCAAAGGTGATTGCCATGGACTTCAGAGCATCCAGATCGAAGGGCACGCTCAAGGTGACGGGCACCTTGTAATCAAAGGCGAGCTGGGCTACTTCCTTCCAGTTGTCCTTGTTGGCGGCGTAGATGAGCGGCTTGGCCTTGGCGGCTACCTCGAGTCCTGCCTTGAGTACGGCGGGGTTGAAGGAGCAGAGAATGAGCGGGAAGTCCGAGGTCTCCATGACCTTCTTGACACATGCGGCGAACTTGGCCGGGTCATCGGTCACGGAACGGACGGCGATCATCTCAACGCCCTGCCACTTGCCGATGTAGAACTTGCGCCAGGTGGAGATCTTCTTGACACGCTCGACGAGCTTGGCCTCATCCATGTTGTCGGATACATCGTATGCGAATGGCGGCTTGTTGAAGAAGGTCATCTGGTGGCGGAACATGACGTCCTCGCCTCCGACCTTGACCTGCTTTTCTCCGACGCCGATGTAAACCATCTTCAGCTCGGGAGCGACGATGCTCCTCAGGGCCTCAAGCTTCTTGGCGTACTTCTTCTCATCCACGAGAGGAGTGCACTCCTCTACTTTACGGGTCCTGGCGATCAGGCCTGCGGCATAAGCCATGCAGGTCTGCTCACCGCATTTCTTGCAGTTGGTTTGTGGAAGCTGCTTGTAAAGGTTGAGCGGGCTAGTTTCCTTCATGGTTCTCACACCCCCATCTTGAGCCAAGCGGCAGTATCCGGAGTCTTGGCATCAATTCTTCCCATCAGGGACTGGGTGATCTCATGCACGTAAGCGACTGCCAAGGGGTGCATCATCATGAAGATATCGACACCGGCCATGGCCAGAGAGTATCCAGTGAGAATCTCCCAGATTGGGCCTCTCAGCATGCGGTCTCCCCAGTCGGAGTCATCCTTGTTTGGTGAGCGGACCATCCAGGACTCTCTGACACCCCAGGCGTTGGTGGTACCGGAGGACATGGGGAAGGTAAGCTCCTCGTCGCCCTTCAGAGCGCCGAGCCGAATTCTCTCCATGTTGGAGTAGGCGAAGTCCAGACCGTAAGCCAGAGCGGCTGTGGTTGGATCCATGACGATGGAATCGCGCGGGACGCCGGCGACCTTCATGAGCTTGCGGTTCAGCTCCTTCTGAGAGTTGATCTCGAGCTGTGTCCAGGCCAGGCAGACGTGTCCGTTGTCGACGCATGCCTTGCCGATCTTTTCCCAATCCATGTTCAGGTTGGCGGAAGCGATGAGGCAGCGCTCGCCTGCAGCGACTTCTGCAGCCTTGGAGAGCACGATCGGGTCCTTGTTGGGGTTGCCGGATCCGCCGATACAGATTGGTACATCCACAGCCTGCAAGACCTCTTCAACGGTCTTGACGGCGTCTTGTGCAGAGGTATCCTTCAGGAGCGGATCAGTGCTGATCAGGTGAACTGTGACCATGTCGGCGCCGAACTTCTTGACTGCCTTCTTGGCCCACTCGCCTGGAGAGTTGATGACATCCTCATAGTGCATCTTGACGGCCTTGGCCATGCCGATGGGCATGTCGAAGACGTCCATAGTAACCTTGGGGGCATGGGGCATAGCAGCATCAGGGAAGAAAGGCATAGCCTTCTCGCCGCCGAGCTTCACTACATGGCCGCGGCTTCCGCCGTTGGCCTTGGTGGCACCCAGTGTGACCTCTTGGATCGGGGTTCTCCAGGTCTTGTCGATTCCGACAGAGAACTTGGCGCTCGCCAGAGCTGACGCGACCTTGAAGGCCGGGACTGCTGCTGCTGCGGCTGCCAGATCCTTTGGTGCCGGAGCGATGGCTGAAGCGACTGCTACGGGCTGAAGCAGATTCTCTACGGGATAGCCTACAGCCTTGGCGAAGTTCATGAGCTGCATGGCGATCTTGGCTGCCTCCTGGCCAAAGTAGTAGGCAAACAGAGGTCCAACGCCGCCTGCTCCTGCATCTAATTCAATTTCGATATCTCCCTCGATCTTTACACCCTCGAGGGACTGAACATTCATTTCAGATAATGTCTTGTTCAGGTCAGATAATGTGATCTTTCCTGCCATTCAAATCACCCTCATAGGCCAAGTTCCCTGACGACCTGCAACATCTCATGAACAGCAGGCGACTCGTCAGGGAGGCCCATCAATGGATCTCCCACTAAATCGAATTTGGCTAAACTCTCATCATAGGGGATAGTGCCGATAACCTTCAGGCCCAGGCCCTTGGCATTCTCCAGAACTTTTTCTTTGCGTCCCGGCGTGACCTTGTTCACGATCACATACAGATTCTTGTACTTCAGCTCGATCTCCTTGGCCAGATCGCGAATGCGCTCGCCGGTAGTGAGCCCTCGTCGGGACTCGTCGGTGACCACAATGAGATCGTCGAGATCAGGAATAGTCTTCCTGCTGAAGTGCTCGAGACCCGCAGGAGTGTCGATGATGACCAGATCATAGTTTATAACGGTCTTGTCCATGACGCCGCGCAGAAGGTTATTTACAAAACAGTAGCATCCAGAACCTTCCGGCTTGCCCATGACAAGGAGGTCATAGCCATCCTCTTCCAGGAGGATCTCGAAAAGCTTTGACTCAAAAAGCACCTGCTTATCAGTTTCCGGTGGTGTGGTGTACCGGGCTTGCTGCATGAACTCTCTCATGTCGCCGATGGTCTTGTCGGCTTTCACGCCGAGCGCATCCGCGAGATTGGCATCAGCATCGGCATCAATAACAAGCATCCGGTATTTTTTTCCAGAATTCTTTACGAGATATCTGATTAGCATCGCGGTCACGGCCGTTTTGCCTGTGCCGCCTTTGCCGGTTACCGCAATAATCTTCCCCAAGGTCTAGCCGTCCTTACTTCTTTGTTGGCTTGATAACTACTTCTGCGATGTGCACGGATGCGCCGCGAAGCTCGATGGTGATGCCACCCGATGATGCTGCGGGCATGGCAAAAGCCGGAGCTGCTCCTGCGGGCGCTGCGGCTGCCGCGGGGGCTGCCGCTGGAGCTTCCTTCTTCTTAAGCTTAAGCTGCATAATATCTCCCTCACTTTTAACCAATGTAGTCGTGCTCGCCGAAGAATCGTCCGCATCTCTCCAAAAAAGGAGAAAAAAGGCGGACTCTACTTAGCGAGTACCACCTTATCGATGCTGATCTTGGCATCCTTCAGTACCAGCTTTATGCCGCCGGCGCTGCCGGACATGGACAAACCTGGTGCTGCTGCGGGTGCTGCTCCGGCTGGAGCGGCTGCGGGAGCCGCTGCGGCTGGTGCCTTTGGCTTAAGTTTTAGCTGCATGGATTCATCTCTCCTTTTTTAATTAATTCACTCGAGCACGCCGTCAGCCTGTAGAGCCTCGACGACCTGCATGAACTGGCCTTCGGTGAGAGCCAGCTCGGACTTGACGGTATCAATGTTGATGTCTCCGCCAGTCTTCTCGATATAGGCCATGACCTTCTCCTTGATTTCGTCGGAGATGTCTTCCAGCTTCCAGCCCTCGGTAATCTTCTTGTTGTCAACTTTCCTGGTGACGCCTTCGACAACAGGATGGTTGACCTTGAGCAAGAAGGTCTTGAGTGCTGCGATATCCTTAGCATCGTCTTCGGTGGCGATCTTGGCCATCATGTCCTCGTCAATGCCTGCCTTTACTCTCTCCTTGAGGCCCTTGGACATCCAGACGATCCTTCTCCAGCCGCCGTCAGCCTGGAGGAACTTGGGTGAGAAGTAGTACAGAATGCCCATTCCCAGGAATCCTACTACCTGCTTGCCGCCGCCGGTCTGGCCTGCCATAGTGGAGAAGGGCAGTCCGTTGGGGGTTGCGCCCTTGAAGTCACGGTCGGCAAGGCCGATGCCGTCAACCTCGGGCATGTAGAAGCCGATGGTCTCGAAGCAGCCGCAGGATGTGTGGGGTGCATCGAAGAATGTGTACAGCAACATTCTGCTGTACTCGCCGCCCGAGCGCTTTGCTGCCATCTCGTTGATGGCTTCGTACTCGCCGGAGACAGCGTCAACAGCGGTTCCCTTGGGTATGGGGAACTGGGGGCCCTCTGGGTCAACCTTCGCGGCAGCGCGTCCATCGAACCAGGTGATTGCACCGCACAGGGATGGCCTGTCCGGGGTGACCACGCAGGCGCTGGTGGGGGCGAATGCCTGGCACAGAGTGCAGCCGTAGAAGACATCGACGTCCTCATCGTGCAGTCCCTTGGCACGTGCGTCACGAGTCTTGTAGACTTCCATGGCGTTGGCGAGCTGCTTCTTGACTTCAGCGGGATCGGTGTAGACGGTGATCTCCATCTTCTCGATGAAGGGCATCTCAGCCTTGTACAGCTCGATGACGGGCTTGAATATCTGGACCCAGGAGGTGACTCCCTTCTTCTTGAGGCTCTTGCCGATTCTCATCCAGATGTCGTATCTCTGGTTGAGGTGCATGAGGCCGCTGATGTAGGACAGCAGGGCGTGGTTGCGCCTCTCGATGATGGACTCCAGATCCTTCTCAATCTTCTCGCCGCCGACCTTGAAGACCATGCCGAAGGGCATTGTGGTGCCTTCCTTCATCTCTCCGAGATCCGGGCCTACGACGGTAACCTTTCCATCCTCAATCTGGTCCATGGGGGTGGCAAGAGACAGCTCGAATCCGTCTGCCTTGGGGCCGCCCAACTCTACCCATAGATCGTCCTTTCTAATGCGCTCGCCCTCATACATAGGGGATATATCCAACTTGATTTCATCTGCCATTAACACACCTCTTCTGATTATGAGATGAACTTATTTCTTCATTGCTGCGATTACTTCATCCACGGCGGCGTGATAGTCGTCGGGAGTGAAGGCCATGTTCCCGAAGGTCATATTCGCATTGACATGGTAATACCTGTCAACGGATATGCGCTTGACATTCCTGTTGAAGTTCTTCAACGTGGCGAACATAGCGTTGGCGAATTTGTAGAAGATACCCATGAATATTACGGTATCGTACTGGCCCTGTCCATCTAGGCCCTTCCAGTCTGGGAACCGGAGGTAGTTGGTCAAGGGGTGCAATCCGATCTGATAGACGTTATTCATGTAGCCTCTGTCCACAAATCCCTTCACGCTGTGCGCCGTGGCGGCGATTGGGATGCCCATCTTGCCCATCTCGATCATCTTATCGAACATGATGGGGTCGTCAAAGAGCTCTGCTCCCACAACGAGCAGGGGTCTCTTGGACTTCTTGATGATCGCGCCGAGGACCTTCGGCATGTAGGTCTTGGCCATCTCCGGCCCGGGGATCTGGGCCATCTCGAAGGGGATGGCATTTTTGGTGGTATCAATGCCTTTCTTAACTTCTGCTGCCATTTTTATCTCCTCCTTGCCCTCACTTCTTCGTCCTTATCTTCCTGGAAATCAGAGTCGGGTCAAAGCTCACATCAGCGGGCCGCAGCGGTCCGGAGAGGATCTTCTTGGCCTTCCAATCGATCTTCCAGCCGAACTTCGACTCGAGAGTCTTCATCATGTCTTCCTTGTATACCAAGGGAAGGTCCTTGACGTCTCGGACGAAAATATGCCAGTCGTCAGGCAGCTTGCCGAAGTACTTCATGGAGATATCACAGTAGTGAGTTAGCTTGATACCTCTGCCGATGCTGTTATCAGATGGTCTGAAGCAGAGCTTGGCCATCTCCAACATAGCCTCTTCTTTGGTCTCGGCGATGTACAGCATGGCCTCGGGTGCGGGCTCGACCTGCTGCAGCTTGCCATCTCTGGCATCGATGGTCATCCAGTCCTCGGGCTTGTCCGTCCTGCCCACGAAAGAGCGACGGTACATGACGGAGTGAGGCTGAACTACTACGGGTATGCCCAGGCGATTGCATCCTGTGGCGATTGACGCAGCCTTCTGAGAGTAGGCCCCCCATGCAATTCCGCAGGCACCTACTTTGTTCAGGATATAATCGGCTATGTCATCGAAGTTGGCCCTATGGTTTCTGTGGGCGAAGATAGTAGCTACTTTGATAGCAGCGCCCATGATGTTGGCATTGGCCACGCAAGAACCGGTGTTGCAAATGTTTCGTCCATCGAAGGCGCCACCGTACTGCTCCCAAATAGTCTTGCCGTCAGCATCCGTGTAGAGCGACATATCCATGGCCATGCACCCAGAAGTAACGACGATGTAGCCGCGATCCACGAATTCCTTGGCAATGTCGTAGCACTCTTTTGTTCCCTTGGGATAGTTTGAGCATCCCACCAGAGCGATGACACCCGGAATGGTTCCGAGCACAATTGGAGCGCCTACCGCCCTGATCTCCGTGTCCCTGGCAGGTCCACGACCGGCTCTCATTTTGAACTTCTGGTTCTTGATATACTGGCGATTGGCATACTCGAACAGGTCCAAAATTCTTATGCCTTGTGGGCAGCTCTGTTCGCATCTTCCGCATCCCACGCAGATCTCATACATGGATGAGAATGCTTCCAGGTTACCCTTGTTCGCCTCTGCGATGAGGTCGCTGATTCTAATGTGGGGTGGGCAGACGAATGCACACTCATTGCAGGTAGTGCATTTCTTGATGTCTTCCTTGAACTGCTCTTCTGTGATCAGGTTCTGGATCTTGGCCTCGGCCCTCTTTGGCTTGACGGCGATGGCAACTCTGATGCCTATCTCGCCTGCTTTTGTTGGGTCAAGTACAGCCACGCCCGGCATCTTAAAGCTAACCAGGTCCTCTACGATCTGATCAACTGAATCATTGGTCCTGTCCGGCAGACCGAGCATGATCTTATCGGTGGTTGCAATGACTGGGATCTTGCGCTTCTGGGCATCGCCTAAGACATCACAGTAGACGCACTGTTCATCTACCATCACGACGTCCATTACTCCGGCACGGACCATCTTTCTCCACCAGCCCATGGCTCCTGCGATCTTGGCCTTGGGGCCGAGATTCTTGGGCACGATGCTATCTCTGCCGGTCTCTGTGATCCTGGTAAGATCGAAGGCTGTGCAGCAAACGCCTCCAATATCTACCTTGTCCCAGAGGTTATTCTTCTCGGCGTAGATCATGGCCTCAGCGCCAGCTGCCAGGTTGTGGCCGTAAGCGATGAGAACGCCCTTGTTCTGATCCAGGGTTCCCATGCCGATTTCGATGAGCGGGGCATCAGCTGCGCCACGCGGCATGTCGTAGGCCACGATCTGAAGAAGGTCGCATATTTCCATGCCCAGGTCATCCATCATACCGGTGTGGAGAGCCTTGGACTCGAAATCCATGAAGTAGCCCTCTTGGCCAGTGTGGGTAGCGGCCACGAGCTGAACTACTTCTTCCTCAAGATAAGCAAGGCCTTCATCGAAATCCTTGAGCGACTTGGGCTTCTTGCCAATGATAGTCTGATACAAGGGAGAATCAACCAGAATTTCGTCACCCATATCGAACTTCATATCTCCAAACTTGTCAAGACACCAGTGATAGAGATGTCTGCCATGTGCAGCATGTGCGCAGCAACCCATCAAGCATGCAATGAGGACGATCTTGCCGCAGGCTCCGGCTTGATCTATGCCGCATGCGCCTTTCTTGTCCCCTGTAAGGTCGCACGGACCAAAAGTACACAAGGTGCAAGTATCATCGGCCGGCGCGTACATGATCTTGTATCTGTTCATTATCTTGTAGTCCCAGTCCCGGAGCGTTGCCACGCCGGGCTTGGGGAATGGACCCATCTCCTGGTCCCATTCTTCCGCTTCCTTAACGACAGCTCCTATGTTGATCTGGACGTTCTTCATGTCCTCAACCGAAAAGCTGCCCTTGCTTGTTGCCATCGGGTTCTTAGCCTCCTCTTCCTTTGATATACGCCGCTTGAGTTCGCATAGAGTAAATAAAACACTTTCGGATACCGCTTAATATAAAATAAACTGGATCAATCCCAGATTCATTCCAGTAATAATATACAAAAATAAAATGGCGTAGCGTATCGATCTCGTCACGATCGTTAATGCAGGATTTCTGTCCACAAGTTTGAAATGCCTTAACATAAGATGGGCTTCGAATTCATGATAAACCGGATACGGAAGAGCTTTGCGTGCGCAGAGGAGTGCAAGCACGGAGGCAAGGTGCAAGAGGCAGCATCGGCTCTGGGTGCTGAGCCTCTCGATTTTTCCGCAAACATAAATCCTCTGGGTTCGCCCCCCTTGCTAGAGCTGGTGGCAAGGGAGCTGACGCGAGTCTGCCATTACCCGGACAACAGCTATTCCGGTTTCAGCCGCGCCGCCGCAAGATTCGCCGGAGTAGAGGCATCATGCATAGTTCCCGGTAACGGCTCTTCAGAGCTGATCCGGCTGTTCGCGGAGGCAACGCTGTCGGATGGAGATTTAGCTATAATCCCATCGCCTACCTTCGGCGAGTACGAGAATCAGTCTCTTTTGGCCGGGGGTGCGATCAACCGAATCAAGATCGGCCCGGACGGGCTGCCCGCCTTACGCGACGAAGAGCTTCGAGCCGCTAAAGCTCTGTTCGTGTGCAATCCCAATAATCCCACAGGAAAGCTCCTCACCAAAGACCAGGTAACAAGCCTGGCGGAAAGGTGCGAGCTTGCCGAGACCT
>RPOO01000031.1 GCA_003857025.1 Methanothrix sp. | reverse complement strand
GCACCGAGCTGAGTTAGCAGGGTCTTTCGATCCTTGAAGCTGGTGGAGTCAAAATTAATGGCGAACTTGGGATGAGCCGCACCGTCCATATCCGCGGCTGCAATCACCACCTCGCCCGCCTGTGCCGTGCTGCTGAGGATCACGGCGTCCTTTTTGGCCTTTCCCAGGATCGCGACATCCAGGGCGCTGTAGGGCGTGTCCGGATGCAGATGGCCGCCGATAATGGGCACATTGAACTTCTCGATTCCTTTTTTCATGCCGCGCAGGACCTTCTCCGCCACCTCTTGATCATCGACGGACAGGACATCCACCATTGCCACCGGCCAGCCGCCCATCGCCGCGATGTCGTGCACATTTACAAGCACCGAGCAGTAGCCGGACCACTCCGGGTCAGCTTCCATGAGCTTGGACCAGATGCCGTCCGCCGCCAGGAGCATTACCTCGTCACCGTCATCTATCACGGCTGCGTCCTCTCCGAAAGAGGCGATGATACGCTCGGATTCAATGGGAAAGAATTGGAGGAGACCTCCGATCTGCTTCTTTCGGGTGATTCCCGCAAACCCGTGAAGCTCGGCCACCAGAGACTGCAGATTCATTGATGATTATTTATGCCATCAACAAAAAAAGATGACGCCAAAGGCGAGGCGTGCCTTGCAAAAAAATCCGCATAGCGTAACGGGCTGGCGGCAAGTTTTTAATCTAGGAACACCATGTTACAGTTTGGCATTATTTTCTAACTCAGAATTCCAGTGGAAGAATGGCCTAAATTATCTTGTTAAGCTTCACTAGATATTGAAATGTTACTACTTACTAAATAATAATATTAAGTCAAATGGATCATCTATACCTAAAACAACATCATTAACCCAACCAATTCATTCGAAAAAAAGGGGTTGACTAATAATATATCGGATGAAGTTCATAAAAAACCACGTCAAGAGGCTTATTTTGGTGTTAATAAATGCATGGCTCGATTTCAGGAATACAGATTTGCTGCGATGGATCGATGTTATTGATCCGATGCCCTCGATCCATTGCTATTGATCCATTGCTATTGATCCGGTGCCATTAATTTAGTGCTATTGATCCGACATCCGATCCGATGCGGTTCGATCCGGTGTCTCGATTCAGTGCCATCGAGACATGCTATTTTATCCCTCAAGTCGACCGAGTCTTTCAAGAGCCTTTGAGAACATCAGAATGTAGAATTCAATTTATGAGGCGGGAAGATTAAGCAGATCTTGAGTCGAATGGTTTGGAGTTGGGAGTGCCGAGAAATTTGCGGAATAAGAATTTTAAACAGGGTCGTAGCCTTCTGATTCGTCTTGATCACGGCTCGGATATAATCGCAGAGATGACAGAGATCGCCGGGAATTTGGAGATCGCGACCGGCGTCTTTAGCGCCATCGGAGCCCTCAGCAGCGCCGAACTTGGCCATTACGATCAGGTCAAGCATGAATACGGCAAGATCCAGGTCGAAAAACCTGTGGAACTGGTCTCATTTTCCGGGAACATATCCGCCAGAGACGGCCAGCCGTTTGTGCATGCCCATGCCGTCCTGGCTGATCGGGATGGAAAGGTCCTGGGCGGCCACCTCATGAAGGGCTGCGTCTTTGCGGCAGAGGTTCATTTGCAGGAACTTTTAGGCCAGCCCCTGGTGCGAGTGCACGATCCGACGACCGGATTGAAGCTTTGGGGTGAAGAGTGAAGAATTCGGAGTACTTCGAGCTGCTGCAAAGCGGTCTGACGGATGCGATGACGGTCGCACAAGCGGCTCGCTCTCAGGGAAAGGACCCGACCACGGAAGTGGAGATACCGCTGGCCGTCGACCTGGCGGAGCGGGTCGAGAAGCTGATCGGCATTCCCGGCATTGCCGTTCGCATTCGAGAGCTGGAAGAGAAGGGATTGAGCCGAGAAGAGGCGGCCCTTGCCATCGGTCTCGACTTCGCGGAAGGGCGCTTGGGAGCGGGTGCCACCAAGATTGAATCCGTGGAAAACGCCATCCGCACATCCGTTGCTATTCTTACGGAAGGCGTGGTGGCAGCTCCCATCGAAGGCATCGCTCGCGTGGACCTGGGAAAGAACGATGACGGGACGGAATACCTCAAAGTTTACTACGCGGGTCCCATTCGGTCTGCAGGCGGCACGGCCCAGGCGCTCTCCGTTCTGGTGGCCGACTATGTGCGCCGCGCCGTGGGGATCGCACCCTGGAAGCCACGCCCGGAAGAGGTGGAGCGCTACGTGGAAGAGATCGGCGTCTACAAGCGCGTGGCCGGCCTCCAGTACTCGCCCTCGGACGACGAGATCAGAACCATTGTGCGTAACTGCCCCATCTGCATCGACGGCGAGCCGACCGAGGAAGAAGAGGTCTCGGGCTACCGCGATCTGCCCAGGATTGAGACCAACCGCGTGCGGGGCGGCATCGCCCTGGTCTCCGCAGAAGGAATCGCGCTCAAGCGCCCCAAGTTGAAGAAGCACGTCACGAAACTCGGCATCACCGGCTGGGAGTGGCTGGACTCGCTGGCCGCCGGCAAGAAAGACGGCGGCAGCGACACCACGCCCAAGTTCCTGCGCGACCTCATCGCCGGGAGGCCAGTCTTCTCTCATCCCTCCAGGCCGGGAGGCTTCCGGCTGCGCTATGGTCGAGCCAGGAACACCGGTCTTGCCGCGGCGGGCTTCAACCCGGCCAGCATGCTTCTACTGGGCGAGTTCATGGCTCCGGGAACGCAGGTCAAGGTGGAGCAGCCGGGAAAGGCCGCAGCCGTAGCTCCCGTCAGCTCCATCGAGGGCCCGACGGTTCGGCTCCTGAACGGCGACGTGGTCCGATTCGACCGCGCCGATGAGATCCTGGATTGGATGCCGATCACCTGCAAAGATCCGCGGACCATCAACATCGCCCTGAAGGCTCACATCTCCAAGATCATCGACCTGGGTGAGATTCTCATCAGCTACGGCGAGTTTCTGGAGAACAATAAGCCGCTAGCCACAGCATCCTACACCTTCGAGTGGTGGGCATGCGAACTGTTGAAGGCCGGCGGCGACCCGAAGGACTTGGAGAAGATCAGCGGCGAAGAGGCCATCGCGCTTTCTAAAAAATATAATGTACCGCTTCATCCTGCTCACACCAGTTTCTGGCATGACATTACGCCGGAGGAATTTGAAAGCCTGGCCTCGATCGTCTCCTCGGACGGAATTCTGGATTCGGGAAGGCTATTCCTCCCAATGGCCGCCAAGGATGTGCTGGAGACTCTCATGGTGCTGCACAAGGTCCGGGAAGGAAAGATCATAATCGAAGATCCCCTCCCGCTGCTGCTCTGCCTGGGCATAGAGGTAAAGGATGGGCAAGAGTGTAGCCTGAAGAAGATATGGGACAAGATGGAAGGATCGGCCCTTGAGGCTGCAAACAGGCTTTCCGGGATCACCGTGCGGGCGAGAGCGCCCACGCGCATTGGCGCGCGCATGGGCCGGCCCGAGAAGTCCGATAAAAGACTGATGCGGCCGCCGCCCCACGTTCTCTTCCCCACGGGCGACGAAGGCGGCAAATCAAGATCGATCATCGAAGCGGCCAAGCACGCCACAGGGAACGTCTCGGGAATGGTCAACGTAGAGATCGAGCGGCGCGTCTGCAGAAGCTGCAAAAAAGAGGGCTTTGCCTTCCGGTGCGCTTGCGGCGGCCTGACGGACAAGAAGAGGGTCTGCCCCAAGTGCAACATTCCGGCTCCCGAAAAGTGCCCCAAGTGCGGAGAGAAGACGACCGCAGTCTCCGCCATGAATATTGACATCCACAAACTCTACCATCAGGCGCTGGAGAACCTGGGCGAGCGCGAGCCCGATTCATTAAAGGGCGTCATGGGCCTCTCCTCTCGCGACAAAACTCCCGAGCCGATCGAGAAAGGAATTTTGCGCGCCAAGCACGGCATAAACATCTTCAAAGACGGCACGGTGAGGTACGACCTGACCGACCTGCCGCTCACTCATTTCCGACCGGATGAGATCGGCACCAGTCCGGAGAAGCTGCGAGAGCTTGGCTGCACTCACGACATGCACGGTGAGCCGCTGGAGAGACCGGACCAGGTCTGCGAGCTGCGGGTGCAGGACATAATTTTAGCCACGGATGCCGGAGTGTACATGGTCAAAGTGGCTCAATTTATAGACGAGCTTCTGGTCAAGTTCTACGGCCTGAAACCGTTTTACAATGCCGAAACTCCCGCCGACCTGATCGGCACACTGATGGTGGGTCTCGCGCCTCACACATCGGCAGGCGTTCTCTGCCGGCTCATCGGCTACAGCGGAGCGTCGGCTGGCTTCGGTCATCCCTTCTTCCATGCTGCCAAGCGCCGCAACTGCGACGGCGACGAGGACTGCGTCATGCTGCTCATGGACGCGCTCCTCAACTTCTCCATGTCCTACCTGCCGGAGAAGCGCGGCGGCAAGATGGATGCCTGCCTGGTCATGACCACCATCCTCAACCCGGCTGAGGTGGACAAGGAGGCGCACAACCTTGATCTGACCCACGTCTACCCTCTGGAGTTTTATGAGGCAACGCAAACGAATGCCAGCCCCAAAGATATGGAATCAAGGTTCGATCTGGTCTCCAAAAGGCTGGGCACCGATGCTCAGTACGAGGGCTTCGACTTCAGCCACGACACCGACAACATTGCCGCCGGGCCCAAGAACAGCGCCTACAAGACCCTGGAGACCATGATCGATAAGATGGATGCCCAGCTGGAGCTGGCGCGCATGATCCGGGCCGTGGACGAGCAGGATGTGGCGGAGCGCGTCATCAACTCTCACTTCCTGCCGGATCTGATCGGCAACCTGCACGCTTTCTCCAAGCAGAAGGTTAGGTGCGTTAAATGCGGGGCCAAGTTCAGACGCCCGCCCCTGAAAGAGAGCTGCCCCAAATGCGGCGGTCGGCTGATCCTGACGGTGCACGAGGGAAGCGTTCGCAAGTATCTGGAGGTCTCGATAAAAGTGGCCGAGGAGTACAACGTGAGCAGCTACACCAAGCAGCGGCTGCAGCTCCTGAAGATTGAGATAGAATCGCTCTTCAAGAACGACAAGGCCAAGCAGACGGGGCTGGCGGACTTCATGTGAGCGGCCTTTCAAAATCAGCGGATAGATCTTGATAAATCTTATCAGGAGTTCTCAGGAATACTATTTGACAAGAGCAATGCCCCAAGAATCCGATTATCATTCAAAGCCGCCGATACTGCTCAATGAATCCATATCTATAATTTAAATATCATTGCATATTAGATTACATCAGTCTTGAGGGATATTCGAGGGAGATAAATTATGATGAAGAGGCTGATCATTCTTTCACTACTGGCACTGATGCTGGTCGGTAGCAGCATGGGCCAGCTTGCCCAAATTCCGGCATCCAAGGACGTTTATATCGGTCTTGGGACGGAGAATCAACGGGTCTACAATCAGAGCAATCTTTTAATTTGCGCCGTCAATGTAACCGATATCAACGGCTCCAAGGTGAGCATATACCCCGGCGCTCCTCTGATCCAATTCGATATTTCAAACATTAATGTCACTGATGATGATATTGCGATCCTGGTGCTGAAGGCCGCTTCTATCAAGAAATCAGGCGGCGATTCGGCATTGGTTGCGCTCCTGTCCATCGGCTCGGAATGGGATGAAGAGTCCGACTACACCACGCTTCTGGTGAACATTCTTCCCGCCTGGAATGTCGTCAAGAAGAATGATCTGACGCAAATGGGCTCAGACAGCGATGGAGATCAGATTTTCGCTTTCGATGTTTCCAAGAAGCTTAGGGACGCCAAGGCTACAGGCAACAGCATGTCGTTCCTCCTGGAGGCCATCAGCAACAGCAGTTATGAGGCGGATTTCTTGTCCAGAGAAAGCGGCCAGGGGCCGTATCTGATCGTGATGCCCTACCCAGAATCAAAACTCGATTCAGCTCAGGCGACCGAGGAGACCGGCCAGGCTGTAAATCAGACCGCAGCGCTCCCGCGGGCGGTAGTGTCAGCCCTTGCAGCAATGCCAGCTACGACATCAGCCAAGTCGCCGGATTCAATGCCTGCATCAACAACAATTTCCAGCCTGACCTCGAATGTGATCGAAGAAGGCAGCGGGGCCCAGGAGGCAGCGGCTGTGGGCAGTCAGACCAATGAGCTCACCAATAAGACCGTGGAGCAAAGCATCAAATTGGATTCCAATCAACTGAATTCCAAACAAGAAACAAACAAGAAGCTCACAGCACCTTTTAAATTAGGGAATGCGTAACGATTTTACATTCATTAATTATCTATTTTTGCTTCGATATTTTTCGCTATCATAAGACCATGAGATACGCCCGAGAGGTACCATCTTTACCATTAAGACATCATCTTTATATCGTCAGAGTGGCAAATAGCTCCAATTGCAATTAATTAGGAGGGTTAAAGAAATGGTCTTTAGAAATTTGATCCTGGCGCTGCTCGCCCTGGGATTCCTTTCCATCTCCTGCGCCTCGGCTTTTGATGGCCAGGGATTCTATCAAGCACCTTATAATCCGGGATGGAGCATGTCCCAGCCCTGCTATCCCTGCCCGACGCCATCATACTACTGCAATTATCCTTGCCAGAATCCCTGTCAGTATCCCTGTCAGTATCCTTGCCAGTATCCTTGCCAGTATCCGTGCCAAAACCCATGCTACTGCAACTATCCATATCCAAACGGCCTCTGCTATTCGCCCTGGCCATACTAGAGTTGCGATCTGTCACAGTGCGCTAATGCACACCTGGCAGCCAGCAGTGCAAGATTTTGCAGCTTAGGGGCGGCGGAGTCTCGATTAGCTTTGCCTTTTTTGACAAAGGCAGAACACACAGCGATTTGGCTCAAACGTCTCTTTGCGGCGTGATGTCGCATCCGGTGCATGTCAAGCACATGGTCTCGGCCAAATCGGCTTGCAGGCCGTGCTCTTCCAAGACGGCTTTCGTCAATCTGGCAAGCTTGAGCAGCCTTTCGGCAGAGGGCCTTTGCACTTTTACCTCACTTTTTCTGAGAGGATGCGGCGATATCGGCCTCAAGTTCGGGATCACTCCGATCTTCGCCAACCTTGTCACGCCCTCGATCACGCATTCATCGCTCTCACCCAGGCCAAGGATGAAATTGGATGAGACCCTGTTCTTCCCAAAGATAGAGACGGCCTTCTCCAGGGACTTGAGCACATAATCGAGCGACAGACCGGGACAGTTTTTAGCAAAGATCTCCGGGTCCATTGTCTCCACATTGTACTTGATCTCGGTAGCACCCGCTTCCTTCAGCTCCTCGGATGAAGTGTCTGTCGGATAGACGGAAACGCCGATGGGCACACTGTAGCGCGCCCTCAATGTCTTTACCATCTCCACCGCTTTCCTGACCTCATCCTCCGGTGACTTCTCCACACCGCTGGTGAGTGATATGGCTCGGAGCTGGCCCGTGCGTTCAGCTTCTTCGACAAGCTGCAGGATCTTGTCCGGCACCTTCACTTCACCATCGAGCTTTGGAACCGGGCAGAACTTGCAATCGTAGACGCATTTGCCGCTCATGGTCAGGTAAGCCTGCTCGGGACAGTGGCTAAGAGCGCTCTCCAGTTTTCCGGTCACAATGGTTTTGCCGTCCTTGATCACGGCCACGTCGCTGCAGCAGCGGACCACTTTGAGGGGTGAATTCTTGTTAATGGACAGCCTCACCCTGTGGCCGCCCGATTTTATGAAAAACGATTCGAGCCCGGCTCCGGGACCCGCGCTGGGGATGGTCGTTCTCGTGATCTCTCGCAGCAGCTCTTCGTCGATGTTCGCGCTGCCTATGCTCACCAGCAGCGCCTTGATCTCGGCGTTCATCTCCATGTGTATTGCCTCAAAATAGATTTACCGGATCGCGGGATTATGTGCAGCAAGTTTTGCCTCCGGGCTACGCATCACAGCATTAATTTTCGATTTACAATTGTGAATATTGGCATTGAAGGCATGTTTGATATTTAAAAAGTAGGAATGCGGCAAACTAAAAATGCGCCGGAAGATTCATATTTACATATAATTTATATAGCGGAAAGCTGCGAAGGCGGCGGCTTGATTGTAATCCGTTTGCAAAATAAATTCAAATTTCATCCTCAGTGGCAGCCAAGCGTTCCCACCATCTGCATCACAGCCGCTCTGCTGAACGCTGCAATCAATTCCGTCGTCGGCGGCTCAATCAGCGGCTCAGCGATTTTGCCGTCCTTGATCAGTCCTGCTTTGACGGCAAACTCGAACACATATCGATAGTACATGCGCGTGGATGCGGTCTCTCCTTTGGCTTCGATGTAGCAAGTCGTCTCTGCATCGCCGGGCTTTTGCCCTTCGGCAATGGGCTTGATGCAGCGCTCATGAAAGATCTTCAGGGCTTCCGTGAAGTTGGAAGCATTTGATACGTCTTTTTCATTCAATCCGACCACAGTGAACATGAACAACACCTCGTTTTCGGCTCCTCGCCTATTTTGTCTTCAATTATCCAGGTTCGGCTGAATAGATTGCGGTTTCAAAAATGCAAAACATTTTTGTCGATCAGAATAAACTTAAATCTAAAAAATAATAATAATAATTAAAATTGCCGGATCAGAGTCCGGCTCTCTCCACAATCACATCGGCGACCTGTTTGGCGCTCTTAAACGGAAAATCGCCAGCCAACAAGACCTTCCCGGCATCGCCTGCAGTCAGTTCGATGTCTCCAGCTTTGCACTTCGTCGCGGCACCATTGGGCATTGCAGCCAGCAGAGCCTCTGGAGTCGCTATTGGGAATTTGGCATTCTTCAGCGCACCCTCAATCTGGGCATGGATCTCATCTTTTATGCTCATATTATTTCACCAATTCTAGAATGGTTGGTTATGAATTTATACTTTAGCGTCATGAAAATATACCCAGTATAGTTCAATGCATTTAAGTAACCTTTAAATGCAAAATAGAAACCTTTTTACACTTTGCGGTTCCGGCTGTTACTATGAAGACCGATCCGCCCTCCGATCTGCAAAGCGAGGTCGCAGCCATCAAATCGAAACTCGACGATATGCACGAGGATATGCTGCGATTCATGGAGCGCTCCAATCAGCAGCATTTGGCATCTATCATTGGGGAATGCAGGAGCAGCTTTTCCGGCGCGCTGCTCGGATACGCCGCGGATGAGATCGAGACAGGGCTAGAGAGCCGGATGGTGCGCGACTGTCAGATGAAAGAGACCTGCAAAGCTTTGTTCTCCGATCTCCTCAAGAATAACCTCGGCCAGATAAAAACCGGCGAGGTCTCCGAGGAAAAGGTCCGCGCCGCCAGGGCGAAGATGGAACAAATGCGATCTCGGGCACAATACGATCAGTGCAAAAATTGCTTCTCCGAGGCGGCCAGGCTCTTCGACAAGCAGCTCGACCTCATGCGCTCCTTGCGGATTTATCGCGATCATGATGGCGCGAAAAGTGCGGATGCCCTGAAGGATCTGCCCGAAGAGAGCGTCGTCGGCGCGATCCTGGAGCCCCTGAGCAACAAGCAGAGGCTGCAAATTATGAAGGCCCTCGCGGCTGAGACGAAGACCTTTTCCGCGCTCTCCCATCTCACGAGCCTGCGGGGCGGCAATCTGCTCTTTCACCTGCAAAAGCTGATGGAGAACGGGATGATCCTGCAGAGGCATGAGCGAGGAGATTACATGATTACGGAGAAGGGATTTCGGGTGCTGCGAGGGGTGGCGGAGCTGTATGCGGATCTGGCTGAGGGTGGGGCCGAGGGAGGAATGGAAAAGTTGAAAAAAGCGGAGCCTGTGATGAACGTTTAGTAATTGCCTTTGAAATGCAGGATGATTCAAGACAAAAAAGATTGCATTCAGGTCTGGGCTACAAGTCCCCGAATCAGTTTGAAATGGAGACTGTCTTAAATACTATTGCTCAACCTGTCTACTATCAGGGTAACAGTCCACTTCGAATCCTAAAATTCCGCAAGATATATATCCGATTGAAAAGGACCATAACGATAGGTGATCTCATGGCCGATCTATTATCAAATAACGAAAACAAAATACCGTATGGAAAGCCACTACTTACTGCATACGGCTCAGTGAATGTAATCACACGTGGCGATGCTGAAACTACACCATCAGACGACTTAAGCGGCTTAGGAGATCCATCACACGTATAGTGTATATATAAAAGGATATTTAATTTGAATCTGTATTTCGCGTATGGTCTTGGTATTTGCTCTGAGTTTAGCCTCCCGGAATTATCCGCTGGGAAGGAGAAAAAGGATATTGAGATCAAGCAAGGAAAATTAGATAATTTTTTAAGATCAATAGCAAGAAGCGACGGATGTCTCTATGCAACCGATTCAGAGGTTTATCATTATTATGCAGATGTAGGCTCCTTTTTCGTTCGTCAAGGTCAAGAGATAATCGTTGATCCAGCACCAAACGCGGATGAGCGACTCCTGCGCCTCTACTTGCTGGGAAGAATTTTTGGAGCACTGCTTCATCAGCGCGGGCTGTTGATATTGCATGGGAGTGCCGTAGCAGTTGATGGAGAAGCTGTGGCGTTTCTTGGCAATTCCGGTTCAGGCAAGTCAACTGCGGCCGCGTCACTAATCATAAAAGGATACACAATGGTGGCAGACGATCTTGTGGCCATTGATGCATCCGGTGCTAGGCCTATTGTTCATCCTGCCTTCCCGCAGCTCAAACTCTGGCCGGACTCTGCAGAGTCTCTTGGATATAATATTGATACAATGCCACGCATCAGCCCGAAGAAGACCAAGCGAGCTGCTAATCTCGATTCAGAATTTTTACCAGATGCTTTGCCTTTAAGACGTATCTACATACTGGAGAAAGGTGAGCCCACCGAGATACTTCTATTAGGTCGGAAGGATTCAATGATAGAGCTGGTGCGTTACAGCTATGCGAAAAGATCGCTTGCTGCCGGAGCAAATCGGTCAACTCATTTCTTGAATTGTGCAAAAGTCGCTAGTAGCGTTCCTGTCTGCAGATTGATCAGACCTTGGGATCTCAGCTCATTTGGTATATTGGCAAGCAAAGTCGAGGAAGACATCGAGCGCGAATAGGTTTATAGCAGCCCGAAAACCGACTGGCGTAACAATCCTCCGAGAAATATAGCATTGACTCTTGCGGTTCAATCAAATCAAAAACTCCAGTCTTGGACTCAAGCGTTTTGAAAAAGAGTGGAAAAGGCCTTTCCGAAGATGAGCCTTTTCGCGACTGTTTAATATCCGAATGTCTGGGGCAGCGTGTTGTCATGGATGTTGTAGTTCTTACCGTTTATGCTTGCGGCATTCCCATTATTGTAGATGGCTCCGCCACGAATGCTCGCAGTATTATAGGCCACATTATTTGTCGTTGCAGTTAAAAGTGCAGTAAGTTTGCTGCCCGTGCCATAGTTGAATATGGCACCGCCATACATATCTGCGCTGTTTCCCAATATCGCACTGGTTTTCGTGATGCCAAACGTGTTGCCACTGAGTATGGCTTCGGTCCCGGTTTTGCCCGTTGGCGCCCGATTGTATAGTGCGCCTCCGCTCTCAGTTGCATGGTTGCCGGCAAGGTAGTTATTGGATATTGTGGCTATGCCATAATTGCATATGCCCCCACCTCTTGCCGCGTTGTTGCTGTAGATCTCGTTGTCGCTGATCGTGATCCGTCCTAATGGACCCTGATTTGAGATAGCTCCGCCTTCCAGCGTTGTCAAGCCTGTTGGCAATCTCCCGGTATTCCCGTTGGATTGCAATAAGCTGTTTTTAACTTCGCTATTCCCGGATGTATCAGCATTGAAGATGCCCGCGCCGAATACGGCGTCATTATTTTGGATGGTGCTGTCAGTCAAATGCATCACACCTGCGCTATATATGGCACCTCCTTGGCTATTTACCGCATTGGCTGTGTTATATTCGAACATCGTCCCGGATATGGTGGGAATTGTTCCGAAGTTGGCCAATCCACCCGCAGAGCCTGCCGTATTATAACTGATTGTACCGCCTGTGACAGACAGAGTGCCTCCTACTTCGTTATCGATACCACCGCCTACGCGCGCTTCGTTTCCTTTGCCGGATTCACCTACAGTAACGTCCGTCAATGTAGCTGTGCCCTTGTTGTAGATGGCACCACCCCTTCCACCCGTAGAGCCTGTGCCTGTTGTGGAAGCATGGTTGCTATAGAGTTCGGCATTGGTCATAGTGATTGATCCCAGGTTGTATATGCCGCCACCGTGGAAGGCAGTGTTATCATGGATCGTGCTAGTTCCTAATATCGCGGTCAATGATCCCGTTGCATCATTGTAGATGCCTCCACCAAAGCCGTTGGACGACACAGAATTGTGGTCGATTTCAACGCCATCCAATGTTGCAGTTCCCTTGTTGTAAATAGCGCCGCCTGTGGCTCCCAAGTTATTCGTTAATCGGCAATTTGTCAGGACCATCGTGCCCTGATTGGTGATGGCTCCACCATAAGAAGGCGCTAGTCCTTTCTGGATAACCAGATTATTGATAGTTGCATGTACTCCGGTATCAATGAAGAACAGAGGATTCAGATTCATTCCATCGACAACCGGGCGGTTAGTTGTAGATGATCCGGAAATCGTCAGATCCTTATTGATGGTGATGGTCTGCTCCCTGTACAATCCCGGATCGACAATTAATGAATCTCCACTCTTGGCTGTGGTGACTACATCCCGGATCAAGCTTCCATGGTTTGATAGGATGGGTGCATAGTTGAAAGACGATCCGGAGGCAGCATTCAGGGTCACTTTTAATGTGCCTTCAGAAGCGCCAATATCTTCGCTCTCCTCTATCTTTACGCTAGAACCTGTTCCAATTACCTGATCCTTCGCCTGGAACAGGTTTATTGAAGAAACTGCAGATGGGAGTGCTATAGCTTGTGTAACGATACTATGCCCTGTCGATCCTGAGACCGTCGTCTTGACATCATAGAACTGCGTTACACCTTCAATAGTGGCATACGAACTGCCCTCTGAGACCACGGATGCTCCGCTAGCAGTTCCGCTCTGCTCAGCATACGCTTGGCGTCTACCGGAATCAACCGAAGCTATTGCCTTTTGGTAGAAAGCATTGGTAATCGCATTATCTGGACTTGAGAACGTGCCAGAGATGGATCCTGCGCCACCTGAATCAGTTATATCCATGCTGACCTTGGCATAGCGGTCTTGCGTGGCAACATTAGCATCTGGCCAGGCCTGAGCATAAGCATGCAGCTCGGAGATGCCACTGGCCCAGATCCATTGCTCTGCCGCTACATCAGACACGCTGCCCATTGTATAAGTTGTAGGATCTCCAATAACACCTATGTTATTTACGGGCGACACGAGGCTATAGCCTGTCCCAGATATTTTGGCCTGCCACAGGTAGCTTGCGGCGGTTATTTCTGCATGGACCAAGGCTTTCTTGCCACTTGAATCTTGGATCCAGTAGGTGGGGTCCAGGGTTCCTGATCCGCATACTGACGGCGTTGTCACGCCATTGTTTAGAGTAATCTTCCCTTCAACGCTTCCATCCAATGGTGCACGGATGGGGAGCGTCACACCGCTGCTCATTCCATTACCATTGCTAGAAGTGCTGGCTGATATTTCAATGCCACTTGCAACCGATGCCAATAAGATAAGAACTAGTAGCAAGGCCAGCATCCCGCCATGCTCGATTTTTTTCATTAATTCCCTCCTTAATTTTCGCTAGGATTTTAGGAAATCATCTAATACGTTCATCAGCGATTTCTCCAGAATCATCTCTAATATCCTTAGCGGTATAATAGTTTTCATTCATATAAAGCTATCTTGAACAGAAGTATGAAAATAATCTGGTCCATGGCGACATTTTATGGCTTGCAAATTTTTAAAATTTTAAACCCATTCAATTCTATTGTCCATATATATCAGTTTTTTCACGCAGAATGTGCATTATATATGCATTGAGGGACCTTTATCCAAATCCAAAGAGAAATGATGGAGATGGATTTGAAAAGCATGCTTATGGGAGCAAATTTTTAGTACAGTCTTTAGCAATACAATCGTTGTGAGCGCTAAACATATATCCACGGGAGATTCGGCCATAGTATCACAAGGGTTGGCAATGGTTTTAGATTTATCACATACACGTAGGGCTCCACATAAATCTCGAAACGATCCGTAACTCGGGGTAGCCTATCGATAATGAGTTGTTGGACATGAAAACCGCAACAATAGACATCGTCTGACTAGATGTGCTTATGAGGAGGCAATCCGATGCAATCAACTCATCGTTTGACCGTAATTCAGGCTAAAGAGGATCGATCAACTCAATGAAGGTGGACTACCTGAAATTTATAGTTTGATTTAATCAGATAATGTTATGAATCTCCTAAAAAGTTGGAGCGTACAGTACGATTATTGAATAGACATCTGATTATTGAATTGACATATGATGGAAATGGATTTTAAAAGAACATATTCAAAGGAAATTTTAATATAGTCTGAAGCAATGCATTCGCAGAAAGCGCATGATATATATCTGTTTGGAACTGTAAGCTCTGCAATGATACGGTTGACCTTGATTGTCACATTTGCTATTCTGGCATCAATTGTATTTGTCCAGGGATTAAACAACAATGGTCTTGCACTAGATAATCAGAAAAAAAATACAGTTAACCTAAGTGCCAATCAATTATATAATGAATCACAGGTAAACAGGGATATAAAAAATGCCACGAAATATAATTATTATGGCAATCTCCGTGTAAAGCACAAATATATTAATAGCTCTTTAAATTATTACAATCGCTCCATCAAATTCGATCCCCTCTTCCTCGCCCCTTGGAACAACAAAGCCGTGGCCCTCATCAATCTCGGCAGATATCGCGAAGCCCTCAATTGCTACGACCGCGCCCTTGCGATAGACCCGGAAAACGCAATCGTCTGGAGCAATAAAGCGGACCTCCTGCGCAGGATGCATAACCGCACTGATGCCCTCGCCTGTCTCAACAAGTCCCTTGCAATCGCGCCCAACGGCGCGGCAGCCTGGAACACCAGAGGTGTGATCCTAGGGGACATGGGCAGGAACGCAGAGGCATTGGACTGCTTCAACCGATCGTTGGGGTCCGATCTGTACCTTGTCGCGGCCTGGAACAATAAGGGTGTAACCCTGGCCGGAATGGGAAATTATGACGATGCCCTCAGCTGCTTTACCAATGCCGCCACCATCAACCATAATAGCACTTTGGCATGGCTCAACGGTGGCCTTGCCCTGAAGGCGACTGGGCAAGAGGAAAAGTCCGAGCGAGCGTTCGCGACGGCAAGAGAGCAAGGATTCAACGGTACTTTTTCGGACTACCGAATGCAGTCGGAGCCTGTGCTGATCGAGGACTCTGCGAAAGATGCCCCCGGATTTGAGGCTGCATTCGCGACGGTGGGCCTGTTCGCGACGTGTTGGATGGCGCTGCGGAGAAAAAGAAATGCACTTCAATAAAATTATGCTGTGGTCCACCAAAATCGATTTCATTTGGCAATCAGTGACTAAGATGATCGATTCCATTTGGCAGTCTATTTAATGGGCCCATTAAACGGCTTGATAAAGCCACAACAACTGCCAATAAAAGTTCAAATAAAAGTGCAAGAGCCTGAGCCTTCCGGCATCCTCTTATCATCGCCATCAATTCAGATGGAGATAAACCCAGGCATCATAAGCTCATGTGTGCTTTCAATAGTTAAAAACATTTTGGAATGTCAATTAAGAAATTCTTTTAAGTATGATTTTTGTGTATAATGAGATTCTTATATGATTTAGATTCTCTAATATCAAAAGAGCCGTCTCTAAAGCAGCTCGATGACCGCTCTTTCCGGCACATTGAGGATGCGAGCAGTAATCTCGATGAACATCTTCTCCTGCTGAAACCTATCCATGCCGAATTTATCTTCGAGAGATAGCCTTTCCATCTCCAGTGCAATCAGCCTTATTTGAACTTGCGCAATCTTGTGACGCTTGCCGAGTTCAGCGATAACATTCATAAAAAAGCCTAAACCTCTTGGCCTTTCAGATGACAAATTTTTGATAAGACCGCATTCTATGCAATAAGGATGAGGCTTAAGCCCTCGATCTCGACCTTCGTAATAATAAGGAAGCCATACCTTCTCTTTGCTACCTGAGATCTTATGCTCGCAGCCGGACATGCTCTCTTCCTCACCTTTTGTAGTAAATGCGGTTCCATAGTGACCATAAAAGCCTTTTGCCGAAAAGTTGGATTATCTCGTTCTTCGCGCAGAGGATCGATGGCCAAATGCAGCGAATCTTATCAAAGATACTCTGGCCGATTATTAATTAATTAAATGGGCATATTATTGATAATCTCATAAGCATCAAACATGAATATAATATGTTTTTATTATTGCTAAATTCAAAGCTTTTTTAGGAGTGTTCAGTATGTTAATGCGCGATGGCAGCGTATCCCCGGCGAATACTATGGTCGTGTTCATGGACCCTGAAAAGCTAAACGCTGAGTGCCAGACTTCTGCCTATTTTTCCCGTTAAATTGCTTAGAAATCATCCTTTCCCGTGATTACGGAATGGAGAGCATATCGATTTGCATACTAAGCATGGCCAGACGGTCCGACTTGCAGCAATAACAAGATTAAACATGAAAAACAGATTATGAAAAACCGTAATGATAGAAACGAGATTCCATTGCCGCTATCCACAGATATATGTGTTACCTGTGAATATGCAGGTATTGGATGTGCCGGGGTGACTGACCGGTTAAGTGCGCGGCTGCAGACCGCGAGAATTGGGTTCGACTCCCAACCCCGGCCTTATGTTGATCAATAGCACGTTGAGCGGCAAAAAGGAGCTGCTCCTGCCTATTCATAACAACCGTGTTAATCTCTTTGTATGCGGCCCTACCGTTTACGACAATTCCCATATCGGTCATGCCAGAACCTATATTGTCTTCGATGTTGTGGCCCGCTATCTCAAGCATAAGGGCTATAGCGTTTTTTACCTGCAAAACGTTACCGACGTAGACGACAAGATCATCCAGAGGGCGACGGAAACGGATGCCTCGCCCCGCCTGCTGGCGCGAAAGTTTGAGCAAAAGTATCTGGAAGATATGCAGGCCCTCGGCGTCACCAACGTCAGCTATTATGCCCGCGCCTCGGAGCACATTCCTGAGATCATCAACCAGATTGAGAGGCTGATTGAAAAGGGCTATGCCTACGAGACCGAGACGGGCGTCTACTTTGACGAATCCCGTTTCCATGATTTTGGAAAGCTATCCCACCAGAGCGTCGAGGATCTGGAGAAGCACAGGATTGAGCCCGACCCGACCAAGAGAAATCCGGGCGACTTTTCTTTGTGGAAGAAACGGCAAGACGGGCCGGAGGTAACCTGGGACTCGCCCTGGGGAAAGGGCAGGCCGGGATGGCATATCGAAGATACCGCCATCACTGAGAACTACTTCGGGGCGCAGTACGATATTCACGGCGGTGCAATGGATCTCATCTTTCCCCATCACGAGGCCGAGATCGCCCAGATGGAGGCGACATCAGGCAAAAAGCCGCTGGTGCGGTTTTGGATGCATACCGGCTTTTTGAATGTCAACGGAGAGAAAATGTCGAAGTCGCTCGGCAACTTCACCACCATCCGAGACATGCTGAAAAAGTTCGATGCCGATTCATTCAGGTTCTTTGTGCTGTCGTCCCACTACAGAAGCCCCATCGACTTTTCCGAGGACGCGCTGGATCAGTCCAAAAAGAGCCTGGAGCGCATTCGTCAGGCGGCAAAGCTCATTGAGGCAGAGATAGAAGGTTCCCCGTCGACGGCTGACGTGGCATCTTCAGAAAAAGAGGCAAATGATCCCAGTATTCTCGAAGCAAGGGCCAGGTTCTTGGATTCGATGGAGAACGATTTCAATACGCCTTATGCATTAAGAGCAGTCTTCGAGATGGTGAGAGATATAAATCGCCGCCTTAACGAAAAATCCATTTCAAGAAACGCTCTCATCGATGCGAGAAATCTGCTCGACGAGTTCGGACAAATACTTGGGATCGGCTTTTCTCCAGCCACGGGCTCGCGGGCGGAGAATTCCGAGGACAAGACCGGAAAACTGATCGAACTCCTTATAGACATGAGACAGAAGCTGCGCGAGAAGAAGGATTGGGCTCTGGCGGATGAGATTCGCAACCGATTGACCGAGCAGGGCATTGTCTTGGAAGACGCCAAGACCGGCGGCGGGAAATATTCGATCAGGTGACAGCTCTGAATAAGCGCAATTGTTATCATTTTTTGCATCAATTTTTATATTATTTTTAATTATCAATATACATTTTAACCTGATATGATTATATTAACAGAATATATAAAAAAATCTAAAAAAAAAACACACACACACATTAAAAAGTGGAATTGGCCTGCCCCCCCTAAAGCGGGCCGTAGTATTTGCTGACTATGTCCACCACAAGCGTCAGCCCTCCTATATACCTGGCATAATTGCGGTCAAGGATAGGCCGATCAAAGGACGGAAAGGATATGGTTACATGTATTACTGCACCAAATTCTGATGCTATCGGATTTTCCCGCGAGCCGGCCAGCAGGACCAGGGAGTTTCCGCGCGTGAGAAATTCTCAAATCCTGTGCGAATCCTCCTCAAAGGTCACTTCCGGCTTGACGATGCACTTCACATTTCTGTCAGCTCTTGCATAATTCTTTTTATTGTGTCCTATTATTATAAACTGTATTTTAATAATTGAACACAAGAGAGGACTAATAAAGATAATTACAAATAAATTAAAAATCATACGGTCTTGCCAACAGAACAATCATAATTTATTTAATTTCAAATAATTGAATTCATTTATTGATCCTGGCCCTTGTGACGGCAAAGATCCAAATAGATCAATCGGCCCGGATGGAAAGATTATGGCCCTAAGTCCATGATAGATAGAAAGCTAAGCAAGCCTGTGCCGCAGGGCAAGAAGCCGCATGAAGAATAGACAGACCAATCGGGAAGTATATCTCTTAAAGGTTTTTTTAATTAAAATTATTTTGCGGAAGATCTCGTTAGATAAGGAATCATTCTTAAATGGCGTCATATGCTTGAATTTTCGGTTCCAAGCCTATAGATCTCGAACTTAAAGATTTACTGCAAGCTGAATCAGAAAGTCGATAAACGATGGAGGGGATATAATCACTTTGGTATCATTTTTATTTTTTATTGTAAGTAAAAATTAAAAACGCAT
>RPOO01000030.1 GCA_003857025.1 Methanothrix sp. | reverse complement strand
CTCTTTTAAGGCCAGGACATAGAAGTCGTAGCTCTCTTTTATGTCGATGTTGCTGCGGTGAGCCGCATGGAGCATATGGTCCAATTTCTTTAGGTCCGCATCCACCTCATCGCAGGAATCTGGGATAAAGCAGCCTTTGGAGTTCACAGATAGATTACTTACTAAAATGGTATATATAGTTTTTGTTGCAAATCGCCTTTTACATAAATAAAATAATTTTAAGTAGTTTGAAATTAAGACGGCTGGCATTTTGCGATTTTTCCTCCGAACGCCGGTTTTATGAATATAATATTCGGATAATGATTGAATCTTAAATATCTTCATCTCGATAGTTGGCATGCAATAATCAGAAATAAAATAAATCATCTATAAACTGATAATTGAAATTTAGGGCTAAAATATAGATTTATATCTTTCAAAAAAGCAATATTTAGCATTTTATACGATAGAGTTAATTGCATTATCGTTGTCCAGATCAAGAATGATCAAAATAACAATTATCTAGCAAGAAAAAAATGATTTATTTTGGTATTACTGAACCGATAATGATCTTATGTGACAATTTATCCCACCAGGGACATGATTCTCGCCTGTTTAATCTGCTTCAGAAGCCTTCTTTTTAGAGATCCCTTATGCCGCCCGTCTCCGCTATTTATGTATGGCACAAGAGCATTATCGGGGATCATGATTTGATGGATCTCTTCCATCATGCTCTCTGCTATGCTGCAGCATTCGTCCACGGACGGCTCTTCCCGAGATTCAATTTCTTTGATAATTTCCTTCATAAGTATAGATTACATGTCTTCATTAAAAAATTTTTCTATGATTGGAACTAATCCGAAAATAATGGTTGAAAATAATGGTTGAAAATAATGATCGGAATAAAATGAGTTGAAACCAATCTCATAGCCCTGGTACCTACATATAATCCCACAAAGCAAATCAGCCGCTAAAGCAATTAGCCTTCATGGAAATTAGCTCTAATACAAATTAGCCTGATAATCATCAATTAGAGACAATTGAAGAATAAGCAAAAGCTAAATCAACAAAATCGATCAATTCTATTCGCAGAGGCGGTGGTTCGATAAAGACGCTAATTTTCGGAGCAGGCGCGATAGGTTCCATGATGGCATTTCTGCTCGCAGACCCTGGAGCTGAAGACGGTAAGAGGATCGAAGATGTTGCTCTTCTGGGAAGGGAGGCGCACATTCAAGAGATCAGGAAAAACGGCCTTAAGGTTGCTCTAGCCAGCGAGACAAAGACGATTCGATTCGAGAACTGCTTTTCCTGCTTAGATGAGCTGGCAGGCTCTAATTTAAATTTTGATTTAGTGATATTTTGCGTCAAGACCCATTCTCTTGCCAGAGCATCCGAAGAGATCGAAAAAACAGGCATTTTAAACCGAAATTTGAAGGATGCGGCCTTTGTTTTATTAATGAACGGCATGGGAAATGCCGACATGCTCAGTTTGCCGCGCGACAGAGTGTTTGAAGGCGTAACCTCGTTTGGCGTAAGATTCGCGAAAGATGGCCTGGTTGAACTCAAAGGAATGGGCCAGACGGTATTCGAGGATGCGCTCGATTTAAAAACAAAGGATTTCTTAAGAGAGAGATTCGAGCGGGAGAATTTTGAGATAAAATTCGTTTCCGATTTCAAGAAGCACCAATGGAATAAGCTCTTCATAAACTCGGTCATTAATCCAATAACTGCATTGACCGGAAAACGCAATGGAATCGTTCTATCCGAGCATTTGAAGGAAACTGTAGAAAGAATCATTGATGAGTGTGCAAAGGTCGCCGCAGCAGAGGGAATTGATGCAAATTCCGAGAGCATTAAAAGCTCAGTCTACTCCGTAGCTGCCAAGACCCGGCAAAATACTTCATCGATGCTTCAGGATGCACAGAAGGGCAAGGCGACGGAAATTGATTCCATAAACGGCTATGTTATCAGGCTGGCAAAAAAGCGCGGCATTCCTGTGCCCATAAATGAAATTCTTTATTCGCTGGTGAAGTCGATGGAAGCGCCTGATGCCAGCGAAGTTTGATATTTATTTTAATGATCTAATTGAATAATTCAGTTGAACATAATTCATTTGAACACCGTCAAATTTAAATATCCTCCCGCCCGGCCAAACAAATCAAAAATCTTAAATAGGTTTGGCAGAAGACAATAATTCTGGAATAAATTGATCAAGCTCTCAGATTGAGCTGATATTGATTCCTATTTGCAGATAATTATTAGGAGATTATATTTATGAGCGAAACCTCAGTAACGCGAATATCCGAGGTCAAAATCGATCTCGTTCCCTGGTGGCTGGTCTTGCTGGAAGGCCTGGCGGCATTGATCATAGGCATATACCTTTTCATCTCGCCTGCACCGACAGTCGTCCTCCTGGTGTCAATCCTGGGATGGTACTGGCTCATCACCGGCATTCTGACGCTGGTCACATTAATCATGGACAGGACAAATGCGACCTGGCGAGCACTCAGCGCGTTGTTGGGAATCGCAGCGGGCATCGTCGTCATCGGCCACCCGTTCTGGAGCGCGGCAATTGTCCCCGGTACACTCGTAATTATTGCAGGAGTGCTTGGCGTTTGCTTTGGATTCATCAGCCTCTTTTGGGCGCTCAAAGAAGGATGGGGCGCGGCTGCAGTGGGAGTTATCAGCGTCATCTTCGGCCTTGTGCTTATCGGATCACCAGTAATCGGCATCGTTATGCTGGTCTATCTCCTCGGAGCGCTTGGCATCGCAGGCGGACTTGCCTCCATTTATCTGGCCCTGAAGCTTCGAAGCGGCTGATTATGAAATCCTGAAGAAGAGCAAGGGAAAGAGGATAGCTAATAACTTGACGCGATTCATAGATCTTGCCGGCAGATGGGCTTAAGGCCTTATCCTGTCGGCTTGCTCCTGCAAAGAATCGCGCAAAATTTTAAAAAAATCAGAGCTAACGAATCGCTTAAAAAAATAGATAGAAATTCGGAATTAAAATGTATAGAATTCAAGAGTGCATCGGCATCATACGAAAGATATAATTTCCTGGGGATCTGGGCTATAGTCGTGGATTGGTTCTTCTTCTCGCTGGTGGGCGCATCGTCTCTCGCTATAACCGGGATAATCGATAAGCTAATCATCAGCAAATATGTCCGCAATCCTCTGGCCTACCTCGCCGCCCTGGTCATTCTGCAGCAGATCTTTGCCATCGGCATCATAGCCTTTGCAGGGCTCGGATTCGTCTACCCTCAATCGCTCTACGCGCTGGCCGCTGGCGGCTTGCAGATAGTTCTTTGGGCCTCGTACCTGCGTGCCCTGCAGGTGGAGGAGACCAGTCGAGTTGCAGCAATGGTTTATGTATTTCCAATCTTCGTTTTTTTGGGCGCTTTTATATTCCTCGGTGAGGCGCTGGCCTGGAAGGATTACATCGGCGGCGGCCTCCTGGTTCTGAGCGCTCTCTTGGTATCCTACAGGCCGGTAGAGGGCGGCAACCCAATCGTTTCTCCAGCGCTCAAGTACATGGGAATATTTTGGATCTTCACCGCTGTCTATGCCATCGTATCAAAGTACCTTCTGGGCTTCATGGACGAGTGGCATCTTATCATGTGGTCGTCGCTTGGTAACCTTGTCATAATCCTCCCCATGCTAACCGTTAAAAATATTAGAGCTGAAGCGTTTCGATACATTTGCGGAGGGCCATTCCTCTTCTCTGCCCTCATGGCCGATGAGGTCTTCGACTTTGTGGGAAGAGGCGCATTCATCTTCGCCTATGCCTTAGGGTCTGTAGCATTGGTATCCAGCGTTGCTGCCCTCCAGCCTTTTGTAACGCTCATTTTCGTAGTCCTTCTCGGCATTTTCATGCCCGGCGTATTGAATGAAGAGCTGACACAAAAGATGCTGGCCTACAAGGTAATTGCGGTTATTCTGATTATCATCGGCGTGTATCTGGTATCGTAGTTAGGTACTCTCAATGGTTTTTTGGGTTCTCTCATAGTCTTAGCCTCTCTCATAAGTCAGTTATTTTAAAATGGTTGAAGCCTCTATATATTCCGAGTTTTTTCTTTGCACTCTGACCAAAAGATTCAACTTCAAAAAGTATCAAATAAAAACGAAAGTTCAAAAAATCATAAGGTTAGAGAGTGATAAATAATGCCATCGACAGGACAAATAATAGATTTGAGCGTTCTAATAATAGATGACGATATTAGGCTGCCCACCGCCAACGGCAGAGCCGTGCGGGCCATCGCGGATGAACTTCGCTCCAGAGACGTGGCGGTTGTCGAATCCTTCTCGGAAGAAGACGGCCATTCAATAATTCTCTCCGATCCGTCTGTGCAGTGTATTTTGCTGGACTGGAATTTGGGTGATGATGATCCGACAACCCATGCCAAAGCTTTGTGGCTTTTAGAACTCGTTCGTTCCAGAAATAAGCATATTCCCATCTTCCTGCTGGCACAGAGAGGGCAGATCTCTTCGATCACCTCTGAAGTGATGAAGCAGGTCGATGAGCTTGTCTGGGTACTGGAGGACACTCCCGGCTTCATCGCTGGTCGCATAATTGCCGCCATGCGCCGCTATCGCGATCAGATCGCGCCGCCCTTTACCAAAGCACTCATGCAATTCGCCCAGGTCTACGAATATTCCTGGCATACGCCTGGGCACACGGGCGGAACGGCATTTCTGAAGTCGCCGGTAGGAAGGGCCTTTTTCAATTACTTCGGCGAAAATTTGCTGCGCTCGGACCTCTCCATCTCCGTGGGAGAACTTGGATCATTGCTTGATCACTCCGGACCGATCGGCGAGAGCGAGAAGTATGCAGCGCGCGTCTTCGGAGCGCACCGCTCTTACTCGGTGACCAACGGCACATCAACCTCAAACCGCATCATCTTCATGGCCTGCGTCACTCATGGCGATGTCGCCCTGGTTGACCGCAACTGCCACAAATCCATCGAGCAGGCCATCACCATGACTGGAGCCATTCCCACCTACATGCAGCCTTCCCGCAACTATCTGGGGCTCATCGGCCCCATCTATCCGGAAAAGATTCTGCAAGAGATCATTAACTCATCCATCACCAATAATTCGCTACTGGGTAAATCAAAGCCCCAAGCTCTCCATTCCATCATTACGAACTCCACGTATGACGGCCTGTGCTACAATGTCCCAAGAGTTCTGGAGCTGCTCGGCGAGAGCGTGGACCGCATTCATTTTGATGAGGCATGGTTCGGCTACGCGCGCTTCAATCCCCTCTATAAAAATCGCTTTGGAATGAACGGCGATCCTGCCAAATACAGCGGCCCGACCATATTCACCACGACATCGACGCATAAGCTCCTGGCTGCGCTCTCTCAAGCATCGCTCATAAATGTTCGAGATGGCCGCAATGCCGTGGACCATGCCCGCTTCAATGAATCCTTTATGATGCATTCCTCGACCTCTCCGCAATATGCCATCATATCGTCCAACGAGGTCTCAGCAGCAATGATGGACGGTCTTGGCGGTTTTACATTAACTACGGAATCGATCACAGAGGCAGTAGCATTCCGACAAATGCTGCGGCGCATCTGGGTGCAATATGATTCTGTCGGGGATTGGTTTTTCAACGTCTGGAATGCAGACGTCGTTACCGATCCTGCCACTGGAAATTACATGTCCTTCGAAGACGCCTCGGAGTGGCTGCTGGTAAACGAGCCGTCTGTCTGGGTCTTGCATCCCGAAGACAAGTGGCATGGATTCGAAGACCTGGAGGATGACTACTGCATGCTCGATCCCATCAAGGTATCTGTGGTCACCCCCGGAGTCTCCCTGGACGGCACCTTGAAGAAGACGGGAATTCCGGCCACGCTCGTGACTGCATACCTGGATCATCGGGGAATTGTAGTGGAAAAGACTACGGACTTTACCATCCTCTTCCTGTTCTCCATCGGCATCACCAAGGGCAAATGGGGAACTCTGATCAATGCTCTGCTCAAATTCAAGGAAGATTACGAGGCCAATGCGCCGCTTGTGGAAGTCCTGCCTGACCTTATTGCCGCTTATCCGGAGCACTATAAAAATTGCAAAGGGCTGCGAGACCTGGCCGACAGCATGTTCGAGCAAATGATGAAGTCAAATCAGACGCAGCTTCAGGGACAAGCATTCTCAAAAATGCCGGTCCCCGATATGACGCCGACGGAAGCCTATAGCCGGCTGGTGCATAACGAAGTGGAGCCTGTCGCAGTTATGGACATGGCAGGACGGACGGTTGCTACAGGCATTGTACCCTATCCGCCCGGCATTCCCATGCTTATGCCGGGAGAGAATGCAGGTCCCGATGGCAGCCCGTATCTGAAATATCTTAAGGCCTTGCAGGAATGGGATCGCCAATTCCCCGGATTCGGTCACGATATTCACGGTGTAGAGAGCGACAAAGGGACATATTTCGTTTACTGCTTGAAGAAAGCTTAAAATGAAAAATTCGGAGAACTATGAGCGACAGTAAAACGAAAACCCTGGGCGTCTTTGCCTTGGCCATGATAAATGTTGCCGCAGTGCTGAGCCTGCGCAACTACCCATCAATGGCCACCTACGGCTGGTCGTCCATCGGCTGGTATTTGATCGGAACCATTGCATTTCTCATTCCCCTGACGCTGGCAGGAGCTGAGCTGGCCTGCGGCTGGCCGAAGGGAGGAGGCGTCTATGCCTGGGTTCGTGAAGCATTTGGCGAGAAGGCAGGATTTATCGCCATTTTTTGCGAGTGGTCCAACAATTTGGTCTGGTTCCCGACGGTCCTGGCCTTCATCGCATCGACCTTCGCCTATCTCTTCAATCCCGAACTTGCCAACAACAATGTCTTCATGTTCACGGTGATGATGGTCGCATTCTGGGGAACCACCGCGATCGGCCTCATGGGAGAGAAGGTGTCCAGCCGCTTCGGATCATTTGGGGTTGTGGCAGGGTCTATTATTCCGGCCGTTCTGATTATTATTTTAGGCATCGTGTACATCACAGGAGGAAAGCCGCTGGCCCTTCCTGCTTTCACCTGGAGCGCAGTGGTGCCTGAGATAAATATGAGCACCCTGCCATTTATTTCCACAGTCGTTCTGCTCTTTGCCGGAATGGAGATGGCCGGGTTTCATGCCCTGGAAGTGAGAAATCCTCAAACGGATTTTCCCAAAGCAATGGCACTCTCCTGTGTGATAATCTTTGCATTGACCGTCATAGGTACCCTGGCCATCGCCGCGGTGGTCCCGGTCGGCCAGCTCAGCCTGGCAGCCGGTCTTATGCAGGCTTTTGAGATTTTCTTGCGGGCTTTTAATCTGGAATGGCTGCTTGCGCCTCTGGCTGTGCTGGTGACACTGGGCGGTCTTGCGCTTCTCTTGTCATGGCTGGCAGGTCCGGCTCTGGGGCTGGGCGAGGTTGCAGCCCACGGAAATATGCCGCCGTTCTTTGCCAAGACAAATAAGAACGGCGCACCTACCGGCGTACTCATCCTTCAAGCAGTGCTAGGAACTGCGGTCTCGATGCTTTACCTTTTCATACCGAGCATCAGCGCGGCTTACTGGATACTCTCGGCAATGACAGTCCTCTTGCTCTGCATTGTTTATTTGATGGTATTTGCCTCGCTGATAAAGCTGCGATATTCAAGTCCCAATACCATTCGAGCCTTCAAGATACCGGGAGGCATGCCGGGCATCTGGCTGGTGGGCGGGACGGGTTTCTTCGCCTGTCTCTTTACATTCGTGATCAGCCTGCTGCCACCCGGCAACTACGAGCACATCTCGACAAATGAATATGCAATGATATTGATCATCGGAACGGCCATTTTGGCTCTGCCGCCTCTGGTATTCTTGCGTTTGAAGAAGCCGGGCTGGATGCCGATCAAAAAGATGGAGGATTGAAGAATGGGAGACAAATCGATAGACTCAGCATTGATTGCGGCTATAATCGCCATTGCTTTGATTGCCATCTTCGGTGTCATTCAATTTGCCGGAAGCCCCCGCTCGGATTTTGGCGAGTCCGTCGACATTAAGTCAATTGAGCACTCCATGATTGAAAAGGGGCTCAAGCTTTGCGCTCAAGGCAGCATTACCTGGGATGCAACGCCGGGTCTCGTCTCCGGAAAGTTCTATGACCTCAGTCTTAACTGCTCCGATTATGATCCCAATAAGCCGGGAGCCAGGGTTTGGGTCCTTCAATTCAGAAGCGTCGAGGCACGAGATGCCGCACTGCGAAACATAGAAATCGGACGCAGGCATTTCGGGTCCGGCATGACCTGGACAAATGGTCCTTATGTAATTATGGCAGATGGTAATCAGAAAGATGAGGTCGTAGAGATCTTGAGCGAAGCGCTATCCAATTCAAGCGAAAAATAGTGCTTTGAAAAAAAGGGAAATATAAATGCCGGGCTAAAGGATAGAAGCCCGAGCTATAGGCTGGCGGGCAAGAAGAAGAACGCCAGCCCCAGCATACCGTAGACTGTCAGAAGCATCGCTCCTTCCAGCCAATTGGACTCCCCATCCAACGATACCAGAGCCGAGATAAAAGATGCAGCTGTCAGGGCAATCAGCTCCGGTTGGTTGAACTGAAGCGTCAGCGGCTTTCCCATTATGAGAGAGATGAATACCAAAACAGGAGTCACAAAGAGGGCAATTTGCAGGCTGGAGCCAAGAGCTATGGAGAGGCTCAGATCCATCCTATTTTTTATGGCAGCCTGGACGGATACGAGATGCTCCGCCACATTGCCGATGATCGGCACAATTATTATTCCTACGAAGAACGGCGTCAAGCCCAGATCTTCTGTAGCTGCCTGCACTGAACCAACCAAAAGCTCGCTCATGACGGCAATTCCAGCTATGGAGAACGTCATCCAGCCCAAAGCTTGCCTCGTGCTCCAAACGGGAGTCCTTATCTCATTTTCCCTCAGTTTATCGGTTATTTTATCATCCGGTTTATCTTCGATTCTATCACTCAGTTTATCATCGACTTGAGTATCAGGTTTATCTCGACAAGAGGTTGTGTGGCAATTCCTTAGCGTGTAGATGATGAAGAGGATGTACAGGACCAAAACAACTCCGGCAGCGCCAAGGCTCAGTTCCTCGACAGCCAGTTTATTCGGCTCGAGATAGCTGTTGAACATGGATGGGATGCAAATGGCAATGAGAGCAAGAATTGTCATCGTTGCATCCGTGTCTACATTGCGGCGATCGAAGGTCTGCCGTCCGTTCTTGAGGCCGCCTGCAAGCATTGATAAACCCATGACCAATAGCAGATTTCCCAAGATGGAACCTGTGATGGACGCCCTGACCAGTTCCATCTGGCCTGCGCTGATGGCGACAAGAGTGATGATCAATTCTGCAGCATTTCCCAGGCTTGCGTTAAGAAGCCCTCCGATGCGCGGGCCCGTCTTCTCGGCCAGGACCTCGGTGGCTTCGCCAATGATTCCTGCCAGCGGGATTATGGCAAGAGCCGAAGTTGCGAAGATGGCCAGACTATTGATATGGGCAAAATTGAGTAGAAGCGCAACCGGCAAAAAGAGCAGAAGCCATTGAATCTTGGGCATGGATAGTCCTCGTTCTATAACTGGTGTTTTCTCAGAGGATATTATTTAAATTTTCAGTTGCGTTTTTTGGATTTAACTTATGTGACATTTTGCATTTTTATACGCTATATTCAATAAAATCCCGCATCTATAAAACGTCTTATCTATCGGCAAATATATCGCTTGTCGAGGTAGGAAATTGATCTGCGCGAAATTCCAAATCAAATTTAGCGCTGAGTCATTATGTAATGTGAATATATGGACCGGAAGCTCAAGGACGCTTAGTCATTCTCTGTGTGCATTTAAAGGACGAGCTGCAAATGCAACTCCATTAAGCAATCATCTCCGAGGACGTTTCTCACATCCGGAAATAGGCATTCAAACCGCCATAAGTTCGGACTTATCATAAAACGATTTGCTGGAGAGTGGTAGCAACGCCAAGAAGCATAGCTAAAAATTGAACGAACCGGATTTGCCGCGCTCATAACCCTTCGAATTTCAATGTGCTATTTCTTGCCCGTCTTGCTCATTTTCCGACCAAATCCTGCGGCAGCGCATTGATGATGAGAGTGAGATAGCGATCCCCCACCCGGACATCCGTGACCCTATATCCTTTTTGTGTCAGGTTCATTGCAGCCAGATTGGCTGCCTGCTCCACTTTTTTAACGGACGGTTCGACCGTGGCCTTCCAGGCCATTGACGGGACGCCGAGATTTCCTACCCGAACATCGCTCGGCTGGAACCTTAAAATCCCATCTACCATGCTGATGTTGAGATCCACGATTGTTTGCGTTTCAAGCGATGTGATCAGCAGCGGAATCTTTATGGTGGCCAGCACTTCCGCTGTGCCGTTCTTTCTAAAAGATACCTGTAAATTCTCGACATCTTCGGGCTTGCTCTTCTCCATCTCCGACTGCACCAGGCGGTTGACGTAGCCCTCGCTGATGGATGCAACAATATCCGGCTGCGGGGATTGTCCTGCCAGATTCGGATCGAAACTGCTCCCAGCGATGGGATCGGAAAGAGCCAGAGCGCCGAGCGCGATCACGGATAAGACCAGCAAGATGATGATCGCCGCTGCAATCTTCTTGATAGATGCCATTTTGTTTAATCCTCCACTCCTCGTCAAAAATTTATAATAATATATTAATATTAATAATATTAAATTACTGATATTAATAATGAATGTTAACGCTGCCACAAGATATGCGCATCCTCCAATGGAATGAAAGCTTGCGGGTGATAAGGAACTATGCGGGGCGTGTAGTCCTCAGCCGGTCGCGTGGCAGGCACATTCGCTTCGAAGATAAATCCGTTCACTGCTCCCGCTAACGTCTCCTTTCGATCCATAACGACCAAGACGGGCTCTTTTTGTCCAGACTCCAGCCTTCCAGCTTCCTGCTTTCCTGCTTCCGGTCCAATATCCTGCGGCGCGTTGGCATAAAGCTCCATACGCACGTCACCTGAAGCCAGGTCGCCCAGGTATGCCTCGACCCGGAAATGCCATGATTGATCCTCTTTGCTGACAGCCGCGCGACCAAATCGAACCGCGTTCCAGCCCTCATTAAGCCGCTCCTTCCACTCTGCCAATTCCCGGGCGAGCTTTGCGTTATCCGCTATTCGCCTGTGGAAGGCTTCAGCCGCCGGTTGGTAGACATTCTCCACATACTCTCGCATCATCCGCATGCTGCTGTAGTGCGGCGTGAGAGTTGCCATGCTGGACCGAACCATAGCGATCCATCTTTTGGGAATTCCTTTCTCGTCCCGGTCGTAGAACTTTGGAATAATCTCGTCTTCCAGCAGACGGTAAAGCTGATCTGCTTCCTTTTCATCCCAGGCCGGATCGCCATGCTCTTTGTCGTCTCCCAGGCACCAGCCGACCTCTGGAGTGCAGGCTTCATCCCACCAGCCGTCCAGGCTGGAGAGGTTCAGGCCTCCGTTGGCCAGGACCTTCATGCCGCTTGTGCCGCACGCTTCGTTCGGCCTGCGCGGCGTATTGATCCAGACATCCACACCCGGCTGAAGATGCTGCGCCAGATCGATATCATAGTCTTCCAGGAAGACGACCCGATCAAATACCTCAGGCAGAAGTGCAAAATTGGCCATGCGCTTTACCATCTCCTTGCCCACATAGTCTGCAAGATGCGCTTTTGCCGCCATCACCAGCTGCACCGGACGCTCGGGATTGGTGAGAATGCGAATCAGCCTCTGCGAATCTCGCAACAAAAAATCCGTGCGCTTGTAGGCGGTGGCCCTTCTGGCAAATCCCAGCGTCAGAAAATTCGGATTCAGCACATGCCTGGCATTCTTGAGCACCTCGGGCGAAGCCCCATGCTCCTGAAGCTGGCGAATGTGGCGTTTCCGCACATAATCCACCAGATCCTTGCGAGCCTTTGCCCTGAAGCACCAGAGATCCGAGTCGCCAAGCTTCAGGATGCCGGTTCGAGCCGCATCTGCATCGTCCGGTCCGCATTCATCCGGGCACGCCTTCGCCCAGATCTGATTCGCTGCCGGTGAATCCCAGGTGGGGATATGAACGCCATTGGTCACATATCCTACAGGCACCTCTTCCTCCGGCCAGCGGGGATAGTGAACCTGGAAGATCCTCTTGCTCACAAGCCCATGCAGCCGGCTGACTCCGTTGACATGACTGCTGCCCCTCAAAGCCAGGAGGGGCATGGTGAAGGGGCAGTTCTGGTCCTCCGGCGTCCTCGTTCCCATTGAGAGCAGATCATCGCTGGAGAAACCCGCTTGATCGGCATAATAGCTGGCATATTTCCGTATCAGATCCTGGTCAAAGCGATCAAATCCGGCCTCGACCGGGGTGTGAGTAGTGAAAGCATTTCCCGCCCTGGTTGCCCAGAGAGCAACAGATGGCGAGCAGCCGTTCTTGAGCATAAAACTGTAAGCCCTGGCCAGGATCACAAAAGCGGCGTGGCCCTCATTCAGGTGGCATACGTCAGGCTCGATTCCCATCATTTCCAGTGCCTGCCAGCCGCCGATGCCGAGCACGATCTCCTGAATAAGCCTGCGCTCCTGTCCCGGCGCGTAGAGGTTGGCGGTGATGGCCCGGTCCCAGGGGCTGTTCATAGGATCGTTGGAATCAAGTAGATAGAGGTTCACTCGACAGACATTGGCCTGCCAGACTCTCAAGATGAGAGACCTTCCGGGAAGGTTGATCTGGACGCGCAGCTTGCCGCCGTCTCTGTCCCGAACGGGCACTATCGGCAGCGTGGCCGGATCATTGTAAGGAAAGGCTTCGATCTGCGACCCGTCCAGGGAGAGAACCTGGCGGAAGTAGCCCTGCTGGTAGAGCAAGCCGACGCCTGTGATGGGCACCCCCAGATCGCTGGCGGTTTTAAGATGATCTCCGGCCAGAATGCCAAGACCCCCGGAATAGATGGGCAGCGCCTCGGAGAGACCGAATTCCATACTGAAGTAGGCGATGGAGCGAATGCTGCTGCGTTCGCTATTTCTGCCGAACCACCCCGCATCCTTGAGGTGACGCTCTCTCTTCTCTCGCCATGACCGGATCGCCTCCGTGAGGTCAGCATCTTTTGCAGCCTCTGCCAGACGGCTCCTTGAAGCATTCTGCAAAATCAGGTAGGGATTCTTGGTCTTCTCCCATGTTTCGGAATCGAGTTGCTCCCAGATCTTATCCGTGGTCTGCCGCTCCGTCCAGCGCAGATCCAAGGCCAGATCCAGCAAGCCTTCCAGCCCTGACGGAAGATCCAAATCGGAATTTGATTTCACGGGTCGCACCAGCTCATCAGTAAGTCTCTTTTTTTTTGTTCATCATACTTTATATCTATTTTGTATTGGATGAGATTTGAACAGAGATGTATTAACGATATTGTTTTATAAATAGTAATCAAGACGATCGGATGAATCCTTGCATATCTCAATCCGCCTAAATCCATGAGGAAGCATGTAGAAATGCGCAGAAGATAAGCAGAAATGCAATGCAGAAATACGCAGAAATCCAAAAAAATTGCAGAAATTTATAGAGATGATATTTGGCGAGCGAGCTATATTCGAGTAAGCTATTATTAATATTTCAGCGACGAAGAATTTCATTCTGCAGTTTCCAATTGCATTCGGCCTCTTGGCCAACCGCAAGTATAAAGGCATCTGCCATCATAGGCAATTGGACGAATAGTTAATCAAACGAATAGACGAATTGGCGAAAATCAATATCGGAGAGACCAGATGCCCACTAAGCTGCGTATTGCCACCTTTAACCTCATGAACCTGGAGGATCGACGCGACAGATTGCCAAGACTGGAAGATCGCATCCCGGTCCTGCGGCCTCAATTGGTTCGCTTGGATGCGGATATTCTCTGCTTGCAGGAGGTTTGCGGGCAGCATGAGCATGGCGGCAGAATGCGGCTGGATGCCATGAACCGGCTGCTGGAGTGCACGCAGTACGAAGGCTACAAGCGCGTGACCACCGCAGACAGGCACTCCGGTCAGGTCTTTGAGCACCACAATCTGGTCATCCTCAGCCGCTACGACATCGTGGAGCATCACCAGTACCTGCATGAGTACGCGCCCTCGCCGCGCTATCAGAAGGTGACGGCCCTTCCCGAAGAGCGGGAAGCGCGCGAGATCTCCTGGGAGAGACCGATTTTGCATGCCAAGGTGCAGCTTCCCAACGAGATGGTTGTCGATATCATAAACCTGCACCTCAAGTCCCGCCGGCCCACCAATATTCAGGGCCACAAGATGAGCGAGAGGACCTGGAAGACGGCCTCCGGCTGGGCGGAAGGAGTCTTCATCTCGTCCATGAAACGCATCGGCCAGGCGCTGGAGACGCGCATCCTCGTCGACAAGCTTTTCGACGAGGACCCCTGTGCCCTCATCGCCGTCTGCGGAGACTTCAATGAGGAGTTCGATGAGGTTTCCATCGAGGCCATCCGGGGCGACGTGGAGAACACCGGCAACATGGATCTGGCTATGCGAGTGCTGGTGCCCACGGAGCGCAATATTCCCGAACCGGCCCGTTACTCGCTTCTGCACAACGGCAAAGGCAAGATGCTGGACCACATTTTGGTCTCGCGAATGATGCTTGCTTATTTCAAGGGCTCGGAGGTTCATAACGAGCTTCTGCATGACGAGTCCATCGTCTTTGCTCCCAAAATCTTTTACCCTGAGTCGGACCACGCGCCGGTGATCGCCAGGTTTGAGATGCCTGAGTCGAAGATCAAATGGTCCACTGCCGATTCGGATGGAGCGAAGGATGACAATTGCATCCGGAGCAGCAAAGGTAATTGCCAGTAACGATTCGCACCAATGCCGAAAAATGGCTGAAAAAAAAATGAAAAATACTGTCCTTGACCGGAAGTCAAGGTTTTTCATTGTATCTTATTTTTCCTGTTTTTAAAAATTGCATGCAATTTTACGCGACTACCTGCATGCCCGCTGCCTGCCAGGCAGGAAGGCCGCCCTGCAGAACGTAGGCATCGCGTCCAGCAAAGACCCTCAGAGCCTCCACGGCGAAAGCGGCGTTGGCATCAAAATCGCCGTAGACTGCCACCTTCTTTCCGGCGGGAATCAATCCCATCTGAGAGACCAGATTTTCCATTGGTGCGTTGAGCGCATTCTGGATGTGGCCTTGTGCATACGCGTCTGCGGATCTGACATCAACGACTACCCAGGCCGGATCTGCCTGAACGCTTGTGAGGTAGTTGCTGACGCTCAGCAGGTAGAATCCGTTGGCTGCGGCACCCTTCAGGAAAGAGTCGGCCTCGGCGAGGCTGTTTCCGGACGGTGCAGTGTTTGCGGAAGACGCAGATGCCGCGGCTGCTGCTGCTACCTGCACGGGAGTTGCGACTGCAGATGTGGTTTTCTTGTAGGAGTCATTCAAGGGCGAGGTTAACCAGGGCTGGCCCTTGTAGCTTCCGCTGGTGGTTTTTTGCTCCGTCAGAACCTGATTTTTCAGCTCATTTACCGCCGGATCGGAGTATGTCTCTTCATCTGCAATGCAGGCTTGAACCAGCAGGCAAGCAAGCGCCATTAGGCAAAGGAGTAATCTTTGAGATGTCATTTCAAATCACCTGATTTGCCAAATGCAAAGTCCCAAAGCAGTTTCCCAAAAGCTGCTCCAGGGGCATTGGCTAGAGGTAAAAGGAGCATCTCCTACTAATAATATTGGGTTGGAATATGGATTGCGTGACTGCTCCCACCAATAAATTAGCGGGCATCTGGGCATTTGCCACAGACTGTAGCCACGGTCTAAAGTCTAAGCATGTTTATGGCCACATTGTGGTCCCTACCCAGATTCAGTCCATAGAAAGAACATCTATGAACTTTCCGGATAGATCTTTGACCTCTGAGACTTTGCAGGATAGATCATTTACCGAAGCACTTTCGGCAAAATTGCATCGCCTCCGGATTTATCCAAACTTCGAAGAAGATATAGGTCACTTGTAAGGAGCGAAGTAATAGATACGGGCTGTATCCCGCCAGTGAATTGGCGGGGTTCAGCCCTGCGTAATCCTAAATTCGTCTCGTATGTTTTCCGGCTTCGGTTTTATCAGTCCTAGACCAGCGGCCTTGGCTGCTTGTGTTCAGGCAGAACAGGAAGCGGCATGGTGTTTATCAGCAGCGGCTGCTCTACCTCTTTAGCGCGCTCCACCAGCAGCTCTTTGCCCCATTTGGTCAGGCCGAACAGGGGAACCGCGGTGCCGACTTGAACCAACGGCTTCACCTGCTGGCGAATGTGAAGAGAGGCGCAGCCGGTCACAATGTCTGCCACAGCCAGCAGCCTCTTCGCATCCTGCGGGCCGATCCCGGTGAGGTGAACGCCTACGATTAAGATCTTTACGCCGGTCTCTTTTTCCAACTCGCGCAGCTTTTCCGCCGTGTCTGCATCGGCCACCGTGACGGCGAATTTGACAAATCCGTTCGACGCCGCCCAGTTGGCACCATCAAGCTGGTTTATTCTGCCGTCTTGCGGAGAGAGCACATGCCCATCCCTTTTTTTTATGCCTTCAAGAACTTCGGGAATAGGATCTGTCTCGGAAAGCCCGGAAATATAGCCGCCCATGCCCTGAATGAGCTGCGGGTTGGCGGTGATAACCGTCCCCGCTCCGTCGCAAACGGTTACGGCTGCATCTATCAATCCGTGCAAAATGCCGGTCATCATGGACTCCGATGCACCAAAGCCGACGAAGGTGCCCATCTCCAGCTTTCGTCGGGATGAGAACATGCCGTGCTTTTCAATGCGAAACTCCATGTTCTCGGCTGCTGCCTTGGAAGTTACCTCTTTTATCCCGCGAACCTTGTCAAAGAGTGGACAGTACTTGATCTTAGGTTCGCCGACTTCTACAACGCATTCGTCCTTCACCGTCACCTTCGTCTTTCCCAGCATTTCCATAGTGTGAGTCATATACAAATCACCCTGAGACTAATGATGCATTAATTGATTTCGATAACAATTATTGATTGGAAGACGTATTCAACCATTCGATCATACTCTATTCAGCCACTCTATTCAGCCATCCTATCTTATACCTTGGGGATGCGGCATCAAATCCGCCAGGAGCTTCGGCGAAAATGAAGCCGCATGCAAGAACTTTGAAAAAAAAATAAAAAAACAATAAATTGATCGCAAGATTCGCCTTTTTGATCTTCAAACCACAGCCAATCCGAATTGCATCATTCGAATTGCATCATCTTGGACAATGCCTTTTCCAGTTTTTTTCGGGTTTTGGCATCCGGATTGAGCAGCAGATCCAAGTCATTTTCAATCCGCTTCTGGCACTGCACTGCAACCGGGCAGTCTTCGTAGATCTCTATTCCCTCCAGTCCGATTTGGCCCGGGCTCAAGAATGGGCTGCATCTGCAGACCATCGGCCTCGCTGGATAAATTCTGCATCCTTCAGCCTTTTCATCATAAAATCTGCATGGTTGGCTCGCCTTGAAGGCGCGGATATCCGGCTCGCTGGGGTGAGGAATGGTATACTCTTCCGTGGCTTCTTCCACCGAGATACTAAAATGGCTCGCCAGCCTTCGAATGTCCTTAGGATAAATATCGATCGGATCAGCTACCTGACAGCATATTCCGCATCGCTTGCATTGAAAGTCCAACTGAACCTGAATTCGCAAATAATCATAGGGATCAAGAGGCATATCATCACACAGCTTCACTTGACAGCGGTATTTCCTATTGGCATGAAGATTAATAAATATATTTGCAGCAGTCGCACGAACCTCTCACTCACCCGAAAGCGGCAGCTGATCGATGGTGCACTCTTCCGGCTGCTTATAGCGTCGGGGTACAGGGCGAGAGCACACTCCTCGTCCCTCTCAGCACAGAGGATTCACGGATTAGTCTTCGGAGTTAGAAACAGTGCCTGGATGATAGCCGCGTTTTCAAATCCAGCCGCGAGTTCATCGTGGCTCTCACGAAGAAGGAATATCGATCGATTTCGTCCTTGCCTTTGCATGAAAACAGACCTGCTGCGTCGTTATCAATTTCCTGGCAAGCAATGAACAAACTTCGAAAAAGTATTTATGAACTTCCCGCCTCTTACGAATGGATGAGCCCCAAAGCCCTGTGGAAGTTGTTGATGAAGGTTTACAATGACTGGAGCGATGACAAGGCATCCAGGCTTGCAGCCGCGCTGGCTTTCTACACTATCCTATCTCTCGCACCCATCCTTGTCATCGTAATAGCCATCGCGGGCTTTGCCTTTGGTGCTCCGGTTGTTCGAGAAGAGATCGCAAATGCGATCCAAAATCTGGTAGGTAGAGATGGAGCCGATGCCATAAAGATGGTTATGGAGAATGCCGCCATGCCCGGACATAATACAATAGCTGAAACAGCCGGTCTGCTTGTCCTGATCTTCGGAGCCGCGGAAGTGTTCATCCAGCTAAAGGATTCATTAAATGATGTATGGGACGTGAAGCCGCGGCTTGATCAGGGCATTTTGGGCACTATCCGGGAATATTTCTTCTCCCTTAGCATGGTGGTGGGCATCGGGTTCCTGCTGCTGGTGTCGCTGGTGGTCAGTGCCGCATTATCCGCCTTTGGAGTATTCATTGGAGCACATTTGCCGCATAACGATATCCTTCTCAGAATTATCAACTTCAACATATCCTTCGCAGTCACCACCTTCATCTTTGCCCTTACCTACAAAGTGGTGCCTGATGCCCGGATCGCCTGGAGCGACGTGTGGACCGGGGCGGGAGTCACCGCCCTGCTCTTCATCGTCGGCAAGTTTCTAATAGGGCTTTACATTTTTTACAGTGCCGAGGGGTTGGCTTACGGCGCTGCAGGCTCACTGGTGGTGCTTATGATCTGGGTCTATTATTCTGCTCAGATCTTCCTCATGGGTGCCGAGTTCACGAAAGTATATGCGGAAAAGTTCGGATCGAGGATCAAGCCTTAGTGGCGGCCTTAAGTGTAGCCTTGAGGTCTAAAGGCCCTAAGGACATGGATAAATGCAAAAGAGAACTTCGATAATTTAATCAGATCAATAGATCATTTAGGCTATTTGAATTGGTCCGACCTATTGCCTGTAAGAAAGCGTCCCGACCGGGATTCGAACCCGGGTTGAAGGCTATCCGCGCACAGGTGCTCCGCAGGCCTCCGGGATGTCCACTACCCCATCGGGACAACAACGGAACATGGCATTCATGCTCCAGGTTATTAAGCCTGTTGGCTTGACGCTCGCGTCTGAGCCACTCGGATGGCCCGCAGGAAATCGATTTTGCGAAACTCCGGCCAGTAGGGCGCGCAAAAGTACGCGGCGCATTTCTTGCCGTTGGCCTGCCAGGGCAGGAACTTGGAGGTGCGGGCATCGCCGCCGGTGCGGATGATCAGATCGACTTCGGGCACCGAGAT
>RPOO01000029.1 GCA_003857025.1 Methanothrix sp. | reverse complement strand
GCCGCAGGTTCCGGTCTGACTGGCCTGTTGTCTGCTGGCTTGATGATGTCCGTTACAGATAACATCTGGCCGATCATCGCCACGGGTGCCGTCGGCGCAATGATCATGATGGATGCTACTATGCTGACCGGAAGCTGGATTTACGCTTACGCAGTAGGCGCACCCTTCGCATCCGCTAAGGTCAACTATGACCCCATCACCAAGTTCTCCCAGCCACCATACGTCGCACCCGGTACAGTCGGGCAGGGCATTCCCACCGTCTGCTACGTTTCCGGAACCATTGGTGCTGCAATGGGTGGCATCGGCGGTGCACTGATCTACTATCCGCTGGTTCAGATTAACGGAAATCCGGCCATGAGCGCGGTATTTGCCATAGGCATATTCATGGTGGACGCTGTGCTGGCTTCCTGGAACATTCAGGGAACCATCGAGGGTTTCCATGACCCCAAGTTCAAGAAGTGGCCCAAGGCATTCAAGTCTTGTCTGGTTGCTACGGTTATCTTGGCTGTTGTGGCCGTGCTCATTACACCCATTGGAGGTGTGTAAGATGGCCGAAGCTGTCAAGGGATTTAAGATTGAACCCAAGCAGCTCAGGATATATGGGCTGGTTGGATCAGTGGTTGGAATATACCTGGCGTATATCCTGAACAGCGTTACGGGAACTAACGTGTTCTCCTTCGTGGGAGCCTTGGCTGCACTCTTTGGTGTAGTCATGGGTGCCAACGCAGTCCGTAGAGTTTGCGCATACGGCATTGGCACGGGTGTTCCATCCATCGGTATGCTTTCCCTGGGTATGGGAACTGTAGCCGTTCTGTTCGGACTCAACATCGCAGAACAGTTAGGCGTTGGATTGCTGGGTGTAATCATCGCCCTCGTCTACTCGCTTGTCTTCGGCTATGTGGTAGGCCTCATTGCCAACAGGGTTATGGGCTTCAACATTCCCATCATGGAAGAAGGCTTGACTGACCTATCCGGTGCGGGAACTTTGGCTATTTTAGGATGGTCCTTTGCCATCTCCGGGTCTCTGGGATATGCAGATATCGTGAAAGATGTCTTCAATACCGGATTCCTTGCCATTATCTTCATCTGTGGCGGTCTGGCAATCTTACATCCATTCAACGCCAACCTCGGGCCTGATGAGAAACAGGACAGGACCCTCGTGAACGGCGTTATGGTTGGCGGACTTGCAACCATAGCCACGGGCATTTGCGCCTTGTTGACTCTGGGCCTCGCCGCCGGTATGGTGCAGATTGTAGTGGGCTTTGCAGTTTGGTACTACTTCTATGTCTGGTACTTCAGGCTGGCAAAGAGGGATGCTGCAGCAGTGGTCGGCACTGGACTTCTGCCGCCGAGCGCACTCTAGAGGAGGTCATGTAAATGGGAATAGTTAGAATATCACCAGAACTTGGCCTGTCGTTCGATCCACTTAAGGGAATGGTTTGTGAGGAGAGGGACGACGTTGTACAGTATGCGCTCGATCCCATCATCCCAATGGTCGAAAGACTGGATAAGGTAGCGGACGACCTAGTGAACCAGCTGGCCCCGGATATGGAGCTCATGGAGTCTTACGCCAACAGAGGCAAGGCCTCTTACATCGGCGGTCTCTATACCAACATCTGGATGGGCTTCGTCATAGGACTGGTAGTGGCCTTTGTCGTCCTCATCAGCACGCTGTTCGCCAGCCCCGCCGGGTTGGAGATTATGCGAGCTGCATTGAAACCGGCAACGGGAGGCATCTAAATGGTACTTAAAAAGAAGCCTTCAGAGCCGTGGCCGCTCATCACGGGCGAGTATGAGGCAGGGAATCCGGAGAGCCCGGTGGCTGTCTGTTCATGCGGATCGCATCTCAAGGGTTCCGCACTTCTCGGAGCCGGAGCGGGCCTGGTAGGACCATGCAAGACGGAGAACATCGGCATTGAGAAGATGGTGGCCAACATCGTCTCCAACCCCAACATCAGATACATGATCGTCACGGGAATGGAGGTCAAGGGACATATCACCGGCCAGGCCATCGAGGCATTCCTCACCGCCGGCGTGGACAAGGAAGGAAGGATCGTCGGAGCCAAAGGAGCTATCCCCTTCATCCAGAACCTGTCGGAAGAGTCCATTGAGAGGATCAAGCAGCAGGTTCAGCCCGTCATGATGATGGATACCGAGGATATGGGCGCAATCACGGCCAAGATCAAGGAGCTTGTCTCCAAAGATCCAGGTGCCTTAGATGTCGAGCCCATGCGAATCGAGATCAAGGAAGGCGGGGAAGAAGAGGCAGAGACCGGCCCAAGGCCTATGGCTGCAGAAGCCGTGGACATTATGGGCAGAATGCGGTTGATAGACGCAGCAGTCACTAACAACGGTCTTCTCAATAAGTTCCAGGCGGGCATCTATGCAGGAAAGATAGAAGGCATCGCTTTGGGCCTCACAATGATCCTGGTTCTCTTCGGCATAATCCTGAAGATGGTAGGAGGGCAATAAGATGGCTGAAGAACAAGAGATAGTATACGGCCAGGGAATTCCTAAAGTCATTGATCCAAGAGTACCGATGTTCCAGGAAGTAGTCGAGGACATCAAGTACAAGTCCCAGCTCCTGGCCAGGGAGACGAAGCTCAGCTCAGGTGTGCTGGCGACCGTTTCCATGGGATTCGCCATCGGCTTCATCCTGGCTATTTTGATGATGCTCGGGCCGTTCTTCGTATTCTCAGGGGGGCTGTGAGCAATGGCGAATGAAGGAAAGCAGGCAGTTCCAGTAGCCGTGGTCGATAAGGACCAGTTCAATGAGATCATGGCGAGGCTGGACAAGATCGATGAAAAGATCGAGTTCTACTCAGGTGAGAAGTTCCTGCGCGCAGGCAAATCTGTCGGCAGGGATCTCGGCGTAGCCTACGGGGCGTGCGCAGGACTGATCATGATATTGGCGTATATACTGTTCGTATATGCCGGCCACTGGACGAGGGTGATTTGAATGTTCAAGTTTGATAGGAAGCAAGAGGTCTTCGAGTTCGGCAAGTTCAAGGTTGGGGGCCAGCCTGGAGAGTACCCCACATGCTGCATAGGCACCATGTTCTACGCCAGGCACAAGATTGTCTCCGATCCGGAGCACGGAGTCTTTGACGCGGCAGCCGCAGAGAGACTCTGGAATGCACAGGTTGAGATGAGCGACATTACAGGAAATTCCTGTATGAACCAGATCGTCGCTGAGAGCAATGAGGCTATGAAGAAGGAGATTGACTGGTTCGTGGGCATCTCCGACTATCCATTCCTCATCGACTCCTCCGCCCCTGAGGTTCGCGCCTTCGGCGTCAAGTATGCCTCAGAGATCGGCGTTGCCGACAGGGCCGTCCACAACTCCATCAACGCTTCCATCACACCCGAGGAGCTGCAGGCCGTCAAGGACAGCGACTTAGATGCCGCTATCGTCCTGGCTTTCAACGCTATGGAGAAGGGAACCGTTGGCAAGATGAACATCCTGACAAAGGCAGCCGGCGGCGCTAAGAAGGGCATGCTGGAGTACGCCAAGGAATGCGGCATCACCAGGATTCTCCTGGATGTAGCTGCCATGCCTCTTGGCAACGGATCCGGTGCAACATACAGGGCATGCATCGCCGTTAAGGCTCAGCTCGGTCTGCCCGTGGGCGCAGGCTTCCACAATGCAGCCTCTGCCTGGGACTGGATGAAGAAGTGGAAGAAGCAGCATAAGGAAGCCTTCGCACCCGTGGACATCGGCTCCAACCTGGTGGCAGGCATCCTGGGCGCTGACTTCTACCTGTACGGTCCCATCGAGAACGCTCCCATGGTCTTCCCCGCCGCCGCAATGGTGGACATCATGAAGGCGGAGTCCGCTGAGGAGCTGGGGCTGAAAGTCTTAACCGACGATCACCCCAGGAAGAAGACGCTCTAAACCGGCGTCTTCATCTTTTCTCTCTTTTTTGGGAGCATCTCTTTTGCCGCGAGTTTTTGTAAAGACTATTTTTCGGTCTATCAGATTCAAATGTCAGAGGTGCGGCACCTGCTGCCACCACAAGCGCCCGCCGGAGTTCGACTCATTGGTTCCAATGGAGCGACTTCGCGAGTTTTGGGAGAAGTCGAATCTGATCTACCAGACCAATGAGGACATAGAAAACATCTGCAGCAGCACAGGACGGCAGAGCGCCGATTTTGTTGATACTCTTTTTGAATACGATGGAAAATGCGTTCATGTCGATGACTGCAAAGAAAAAATCATCCTGGATTTCCCGGTCATGAAGAGCAAAGAGGACACCACCTGCGTATTCTATGAGAACGGCTGCCAAATATACGCCGATCGCCCCAGAGCCTGCCAACTCTTTCCCTTTCGCGTCGAGGAAGAAGAGACGCCGGAGGGAGACATAATTTTGAAGATAGGCTACAATCCGACCTGCCCCGGCATTGGAAAAGGAAAAAAGGTCAACGCGAAAGCCCTGGAAAAGCTGGTGGTCGAGCAATTCCGGGACAGGAGCGAGGCCGTAGCCGCCGAGATTGGAGAGCTGGCAAGAGAGGGCAAGATCGGAAAGGATGCGAAGATCTTTCGCACCATGCCCGGCAAGAAGCAGTAACCGAGATTCAAGTCTACTCATCGGGCATCATTTGGCATCGAACTGCCTTTGATCGGTCCATCTTCCCAACTTTTGCCGAAGCAAAGTTTTTCTGCTAAAGAGATGTATATCCGACGCAGGCATGAATAATCTCATGCCGTAAACTGGAGGTGAGCTAAAATGACAGTTGTAAAGAGCGATGCGATGCTTCAGCATGAGAAGTGGATCGCAGAGGTGGTGGCCCACAGGCCCAAGCGCAGTAACGATAATGTGATGCACATAGAGTGGAGCAAATACCTGCTGGTCGTGGCTGCGATCGCAGCGCTAGCCATTGCTGCTGCCTCTATGATGAAATAGAGCGCATGAAGGCCGGAGCGAATACCTTCCGGCCTTTTGCGTTTCATTTTTTATTCATCTAGATTTTCCTGCCTGTTGCATTCTCCATAATATCGAACCCAGGTGGACCACGGCACGCGTGCCGTGTTGCAGTGCACAACTCATTAAAACTCCCATACGGTACATTAGCATTCCCAAAAATGATGTCGAGCGACTTTTATAACTATTAATAATCAAAAACTATTGTAGAATTTATTTCATGGGTTTATGTTTTTATATAAAAGGGTAGCACAAAGTTTATGATTTAAGGAATCGCTTTAAGGGCTGCAGACTTTGCACGAAAGGAGGTGAAATCGAATGGACTTCATGGATCAGGTCATTGCCATAGTTGTATTCGGTGTAGCGGTTGTCGCGCTGCCTTACATTTTGAATAAGTGGTCCGACAGCAGAGCCGGTGTAAGGTAAGGCTCTTATTGCGCGCTAGCACTTTGGCTTTGCAGCTGGGAATGCGGTTTTCAGCTGCACCTCGGACTCCCAAATTGGTCCGAGATGTTTTTTATCTCATCCTGCACATCTTGTCTTAATGCGGGCATTTGGCATTGGTGCCGACATCCTCCTTTGCCGCTTCGATCGGCGTTATCAGCATTATATCAAGGTTAAAGCCATTCAGGGCTGAGATCAGAAAAAAACATTGGACAGCGGCCGGAGGCTCAAGTCTAAGATCCAAATTGGCAGATCACTCAGGCTCAAACCATCCTAAACAAGATGAAAGAGACAACAGCTGGCGCGAAAGAAATTCCTGCAGGAAAATCAAGACAATAAAATCATTCACCATCCCCTTTGGTTGTATCAGATTGATTTGCCTGATGCTACGAATCCAAGGCGATCCGGCAGCCAGAAAACGATTCTCAGAGACCAATCAAGAATGAAGAAATGGCTAGATAGCCGAAAAAGTGAAGCGAGTGAATGTGAGAGTCTGACAAGAATAAGCGTCGAGCGCATTCATGATTTAAATTTGTGCCAGAAAATGTCAAGCTTTGTCGACCTGCACTCGGTTCAAACTCTTAATGATATCCACAGCCATCGTCGAAGGCACTTTATTGAGCTGAAAGGTCGTCAATATCCGAAAGAGCTCATCCCGTTGCACCGACGCCGTATGTTGAGCCACATATAACATTGCCCCTTGATACCCTTCATCAACAAGACTCTGTTGGACGTTCTCCATAATGCTATTATCAAGTTTTATCTTTGTTTCCCCTATATCTTTAAGTACACTGGATAATTTATCTTTGCTAAAATTCAGGTTGGCTTCGATCGAAAAGGTTGATTCTCGGACAAAATTTAGAGCTTTCTTCGATGCCCCATTCAGTATCATTTCAGACGCGAGTTTCTTCAAGGTCTTTCCTTGGAGAATAGCTTCCGCCTCTAAAGCGATGTATGCTTCTTGGCTTATCTCTATTCGAGTATATTTGACACTGGGCATTTGCTCGCCGGGCCTTTTTTTTATCTTTTTGTTTGCCTTCCTCAGTATTAAAGACTATGGAGAATTGAGATGGATTGCGTTTACTCTATTGGAAGTAGATGCATCAGTCTTCGGTTTCCCGGTGAGAGACTAAATAGCATGAATGACCACAACGCATCTTGGCCAGGAAGGCCTCATCGCAAATAAATATTGCAGAATGCATGCGCCACCTACATCCTTAATGCCCATCTCACCGGACCACCTTATGGACGAAATAGAGCCCATAGAACGAGAGAAGCTATCCGTAGGATGGCTAAAATAGTGACAACTTTATCAAATTCTGGCGTGATGCTTAATGTTTCTCAATCCATGTCCCACCTCAGAAACCAAAAACGTATCCAGATAGGAAACATCTTATCGCCGCCTGAAATGAAGATCCAACAATTCCAATGGCAACAATACCGTTATCCCAATAGCAGCAGTACCATTGGGCCAACAGTGCTGGCATCCATTTTCTTTCCTAACGATGTATTAATTGCTATTTACCTTTTTTCTATTAAGGATAATATGTATTTTCATTATTCTGCCAAAAAGGTAAAATAGGTGAGAAAAGAGTTTGGAACAAATACAGAATTGAGGTGAAAAAAATGGTTGCTGCAGGAATAACGGATGCGATGATTCAATATGAGAAAACCGCGGAAGCGATTTACAGCAAAAATCCAAAGCATGGAAAGGCACAGGGAATCAAGATGCTAGACACCAGTCGCCTTGTCGCAATATTTGCGGGCATATTTGTGGTCGTTATAGGTATTTCTCAGTTGATGTAACTTAAAAGGAGAATAGCCGACAGGACCTGCCTCTTGAGTCTTTTTTTTCAAACCAGCAGAGTTGATCTAAACCAACTTGGCCCATACATCTGACTGGCAATACCAGTGAACTCACTATGACCTTGCAATCAGCTTCCAGGAGACACCTGGTGTTTCATCATAGCCTTGATAGCTATCACCCGCACTTGTTCTGCTCCAGGCCTTGAGGTAAACGCCTGTAGTTGTCAGCCTTCAAAGTTAAAATTCAATAGAAGAGCTGGCGCAAGATAGGGCTCTTGCAGAACGCTGCGGACACGTTGGCTCTGTAACTGAAAAGAGGTTTTCAGTTGCTTCTCTGACTCGCAATTGGTCCGAGATGTTTTTTATCTCATCCGGCACTTCTTGTCGTAATGCGGGCATTTGGTATTGGTGCAGACATTCTCTTTTGCCGCCTCGGTCAGCGTCATGAGCATCATATCAACTCGATCAGTTATCTCTGCACAAGCAGATGATGACTCAGCATCCTGAAGAGCCTCCGCAACGCGCGTCTTGAGGTCCAGAACCCGCATCCTCTCTCCATGCAGGCTTGACGCCTCTCGCTCAAGCTGCTCTATAAGTTCATTCCAGCTCAAGGCAGTCGTGAACTCCCTCACAGCTCTCTCCATCGCTCTCGCTTGCCTCATTGCTTGCCTTATGGCTCGCCACATCGACCTCAAGGCCCAGGATATTCTTGCAGCCCTCGAAGACATCTTTGGCAACGGCTGCGCACCCGCTGGCAGCAGCACACTTTTCCAGCGTTCGCACTTCCATTGCCAGCAGCTCAGACACTCGCGCCACCAGCAATTGCGCCGGACTGCCTGCCAGATAGATGATGGGATTAGGCTCGCCAAGGTCGCGCGAGAGGACGATCATAGCACTGATCTCCATAGCCGCAAACAACGCCAGAGATTCAATTGCCAAGCTTCTCTCATCGGGCAAGCACTCATCCAGTGTTGCATGTCCCATTTTATTGAGAATCCCGCCACAGGTGAATGCTTGATTGGCAGTCATCCGGCCAGCGTCCACCGCCCGGATGGCCTGCACATCCAGCGGTCCCTGCATCAGACCGGGCGCGAAGATGGGCGCATCGATGGCTCCGACGATCTTGCCTTGCAGGACGCAAAAGGTGACGGTATTTGAGCTGGCATCGCAGACGATAAAACTTGGAATCCCCCTTTTGTAAATCCCGTAGGCCAGACCTACCTTCTCCGGACTCATGCCGTGGCTGAAGACCTTCAGCCGGGGATCGATATCGCTCTGCCGGTGGATGCCGGGCAGAAGGATGGCCGGCCAGCCGGAACCCGCAATCGCCTCAAAAACTCGCGTGCCGCCGCCCTGGTGAACCCCCGCGCCGTCCAATTGAATCAAACCGCGATTGGGCGCTGCCTCCAGAAGCATAATCTTGCTAATGCCGTCGCCCATGGAGTAGGTCAGGGCCACCATTTCCACGCGGGATACTTCCAGGTTTTTGCAGACTTCCGCGATGATCTCGCCCGGCAAAAGACGGCTTGCCGTTCTTCGTGAGATCTCCCAGCACCGCCCATCGTCGGCGGCAAATCTGATGGCTGTGGTTCCGTGGTCCACTCCTAAGAACATGAGATCAGCTCGAACAAGCTTTCACCGCCTCAAGAATATCCTTCTTGCCCTCGTAAGCCTATGCGATAGTTCCATTCGACACGGCAAATGATGGCACGGCAATTATGCTTTAGCCATGACGCGGTGAACTATGACGCTATGATGTAATTTTTATTATCACGACGGTCCCAAGACCCGGTTCGCTTTCAATCTTTATCTCTGCACCCTGGGCTTCCAGCAGCCTCTTGCAGACCACAAGCCCTATGCCCATGCCTTTGGATTTCGTTGTCATGAGAGGCTGAAAGATCCTGGGCAGAATCTCTGGTGAGATGCCGACCCCGGTGTCAGCTATGGTCAGGATGATTTGATGGCAAGTCTTCGATGCATCTATGGTCAGGATGCCTCCTTGGGGCATGGCCTGCAAGGCATTATTAAAGAGATTGACTAGAACCCTGTCCATCAAGATCGGATCAACCGTCCAGGCCAGTTGTTCATCAATATTTCTTCTCACATCTACATCCGGTGGTATTCGCACGCCTGCAAGAACATCATTTACAAAAGCGCTGAGATTTTGCGTTCTCATATCTGCCCTCAAGGGGCGCGCATAGTCCTGCAGATCGGATACGATCTTGTTCATGTATTCGGACTGCTTTTCGACCGTTGCCAGGTCATCCATCAGCCCGAGCCTGTCAAGATTCATCCAATCCGCGAGACTGAGGCATTCCAGCTTCGCTTTGGCCAGATAAATCGTTGTGACGACGGCCTGAAGGGGATTGCGCAGGTCGTGGCCGATCATCATGGCAGTCTCTCCGACAGCCGCCAAACGTTCCTTGTCTCTGAGCTGCTGCGTCCTCTCTTGCACCAGTCCTTCCAGCTGCCCTGAATAGTGCTTGAGCTTTTGCTCTGCCTTTTTGATCTCAGTAATATCCGTAAGGGACGCAACGCTCCTCTTTGTCCCTTTAATGAGATCCACATGAAGAAGGATATCGTGGATGTTGTTCATTTTATCTCGGACGCGAATTTCATAGGACCTGAGTGCTTGTTCCGGATTTATTCTCCGAAGTTTGTGCTGAAATAATGCATTTTCCAAATCGTCCTTGGAAATCAACTCAGTCCAGCTCATTTTGCCGACAATCTCATCTTTTCTGTAGCCGAATAGCAGTTCGAATTTATAATTAGACAAAGAGATATAGGTATCTTCATCAATAATTATCATGGCCGTGCCTGTATTTTCAAAGACGGTGCGGTATAAGTTCTCAGACTCCTGAATGGCTTGTCTAGCATGCGCTCGTTCCGCTTGGGCGCGCAGCGATTTGATGCCGTAGGCCAAGTTTCCGGCCAAATCCACAAGCATCTCCACCTCGGTATCATCAAACGCATCCCCTTCAGTCGAATAGATATTCAATGACCCAAAAGTTCGGCCCTCTGTGAGAAGTGGAATGGCAATAGCGGCGCAGAAGCCTCGACTGGCGGCATGAATCCTCCAAGGACTGAAAGACGGGGCCGTAAGGATGTTTCGGCAGACGTATGGCTTGCCGGAACGAATGGCGCAGCCAACCGGGCCGCGACCAGTCTCGCTTTCGTCCCAGGTAATCTTAACGGCGTCGAGATAACCATCATCTTTTCCCCAGCAGGCTGCCGGTCTTACGGTCTTCTCGACATCTTGTTCGGCATAGCCCACCCAGACCATTTTATATCCGCCGGTCTCTACGATTATCCGGCAAATATCTGAGAGAAGCTCTGCTTCGTTTGCAGCGTGAATAAGTGCTTCATTGCACCGAATGAGAGCGATCAGATTTCGGTTAGCTTTTCGCAGCCGCTCTTCGGCATGTTTTCTTTCTGTTATATTATGGGCGATGCAGATGATTCTGTGAATGCGTCCCCGTGCATCTCTTACCGGTATCTGCACAGTAAGAAAACTCTGAATCCCGCCCTGCATGTAGAATTCTTCTTCGAATGTGAGAGTTGTTCCTACCTCTAGGACACGGATAAGGTTGGCAGCTACAATATCAGCGGCACCCGCTGGAATCACATCCTCAATATATTTGCCTGCCACATCATCCAAAGCGATAGAGAATTCACTCTCAACCGCCTTGTTGAAACTGGAATACTTGAAACGGCCTTCCGCAGTAACATCAATTAGAAAGATGCAATCAGTGGTATTGTCGAACACTTCTTGATAGCGCTTCTCACTCTCATGCAATGCTTTGCGCCCCTGCTCCCGCTCAGTTATGTCGCGTATGATGCTCAAGAGCACCCTTTTGCCGTCAATCGTGGTTCCACGCGAGCTGACTTCCACGGGAAAGAGACTGCCATCTTTACGTTTGTGGTGAGTCTCAAAGAGTATGCCTTTTGCATCGGCTTGCAGCATCTGCCTTGGCATCTCTGCCAGAGTGCTCGGATCTCTCAAATTAGAGATATTCATGCGGAGGAGTTCATCGTACTGGTAGCCGTATGCCTTAACTGCAGCCTCATTGGCCTCGATTATGCTGCCGCCTTTATGCATCAGCAGGATGATATCCCGAGCCTGGCTTGTAATAAGCCGATAGAGACTCGATGTGCTGTCCGCTTGCTCAAACTCACTGTTGCCAATCATGGGTGCATTTCGCCCGCCTTTGCCCAGGCCCTCAGCAACTCGGCCACCGACCAGGCCTGAGAGATGCACCCGCCCGGTCGCTGCGGCAGATCGCCGTCGAAGACCTCGGCGATGGTTTCGAGCCCTCCTGCGTTTAATTCCAAAATAGGCTGCAAGACCCCTCTTGCCTGAACGCGGCACTCATCGGATAAATCATTCACAGAGAGCAGAGCGTCCACATAAGGCCCCATCAGCCAGGGCCAGACGGTGCCCTGATGGTAGGCGGCGTCTCGCTCCCTCGGTCCGCCTTCGTACCGTCCCACATAGCGAGGATCGCGCGGTGAGAGGGTGCGCAGACCGCAAGGCGTGAGAAGGTCACGTGTTACCGTCTCAAAGATGCTCCGCCTCATCGAGAGGGGCAACAGATCCGGGACCGCTGCGGCTATGATTTGATTGGGCCGAATGGATGGATCGTCTGGGTCGATCACATCGAAGAGGCACTTCGCATCGCGGTTCCAGAAGCGCGGATAACTCCGCTCGACCCTTCCTGCTAACGACGGGTCCCAAGGCTCGTCCAAAACTTCGGCCAGATGCTCCATCTTTCTTAAGGCCGAGTACCAGAGAGCATTGATCTCGCAGCACTTCCCGGCCCGCGCGGTGACCGGCTGCCCGTCCACTCGCGCGTCCATCCAGGTTAGCGCAGGCCCGGAGACTATCAGCCCATCCTCATCCATGCCGAAGTCCTTCTCTTGGCGAGAGTAGCGCGCCACTACCTGCAAAAGGCTTGGCCAGAATCCCTTCAGTGCTTCCAGATCCTGCGAAGAGTCGCAGTAGCTGCAAACCGCACTGACGAACCATAAAGATGCATCCACAGTATTGTAAGAGCTGGCACCGAGATCATTGGGAAGCACGCCGCCTTTCATGACACAGGCAAAGGAATTCAAGACGGCTTTTGCTTCGGCAAAGCGCCCTGTGGCCAGCAGCAGTCCGGGAATCGAGATCATGGTGTCTCGCCCCCAGTCGTCGAACCAGTGGTACCCGGCGATGATGCTCGATCCTTCGCCCCTCTTGACCACAAATGAGTCAGCAGCAGCCGCAAGCCTGGGATGGGGCGAATGCAAAGCACTGAGACGCCCATTTGCTTTTTTCAGCTCGTCCGGGACATTCGGCATGGAGTCTCTGTCTATCGATGCGGCGACACTGAATGAAATGTCTCCCGAAATGTCCAGCTCAAAAAATCCTGGTGCCAAGAGGTTTTCCGTCCAGGTCAGACCCCGGCGATGTTCTTCCTCGTACTCGAAGTTGCGGTAAATCGTCTCTTGCGGGACGAAATCGGCGGCATCGGACAGGAGAGCGAGATCGCCTCCTTTTCGGCTCGAATGAAGCACGGTCCCTCGCAGGCGCGGCTCCTGGCCAATCTTGGGCAGGCCGGAAGCGGAATGGAAGCTGCGGCTGTGCACCAGAGGCACGATGCGCATCGATCCCTGGCCGTTATGGATAGAGTAGCGGACAATGGTAGTATTCTCGCCATGAATCATGAAAACGGTCTTTTCGATTCGGCAGTCGCCCACGCCGTAAACGAACCTGGGGAACGGATCGAGCCGAAACTGCAAAAGCTGCCGGAAGCCCTGCGGATGAATCACGCCGGGGTATTGATGATTGGCCAGCGAGACGCCGCCCATCTCCTCGTCCAGCGACGAGAGCAAAAGCCAGCGGTCCACAGGCGGCTGCAGGGCCGCTACGAGAAGGCCGTGGTAGGATCGAGTGTTACTGCCAACGGTTGTGGCTGAGGCGTATCCGCCGATCCCGTTGGCCACCAGCCACTCCCGGCTCGCGCCCTCTGCATAGCTTTGCGGGGAGAAAATCCGTGGCTGTGTGGATTCATTCGTCATTTGCGGTCCTCTTTTAATGCCGCATTAATCGTTTCCAGCAACTCCGTCCGCAACTGCTCGCCTCGGCTATCCAGCAAACCGGCCAGCCTTTTTGCCAGCGACTCGTCGCCAAGGCTCGTCCCGGCCCAGGAAGCCATGTCGCCATTCTGATTATGATATTCCAGAGAGTCAATATCAGCTCCCTGGATCGCGCTCTTCAGCCCCGCCAGACTCCAGGCGACGCGGCCCGTAAACTGATCTTTGCCGACGGCAAACCTGAAGGGCGAGTCTGCCAGACGGATTTGCTTTTTAAGCCGGTAGTGCAAATCGCACAGCACGCTAAAGTATGTCACGGCGGCGTCGTAAGGGATGCCATAGGGACTGAAGTAGCTGTGCACCTCGCCCGGGCCTCCGCCATGGGTAAAGATGTAATAAAGATGATCGGAGAGCCCTAAAGTGCGCCAGATCTTGAGCAGGTCGCCGTTCCCGCTCTCTTTGGCCGGGGCTTCCAGCCTCTTTTGGTAGAGGAAGCAGGCATGTTGCAGACCATTGCCAAGCCAGCAGCTTGTATTCCTCTCCAGATCCGCCCAGGAGACATAATCCACAACGGACAACTCATCTCGCGGCGCGATTTTCTCGGCAATCTCACCGGGTGTGGCAAATTTTAGATTTTTATATTTCAGTATCTCTCCGGGGAGGCGGCGCAGAAATTCAAAGATGCCCGTGTCCGCCCACTGGTGCTCGCCAAAGGTCTCGTAATCACAGAAGATGTTTATGCACTGGCCGGGAGTGCATGCCAGCCAGGATGCGTATTTGTCCGCCGTCAGGGGATACTCGGGCCAGGAGTGAGACGAGAAGCGAAAACCGATGTCATCCGTGAGCTGGTAATTTCTCAGAAGAAGGGCAAGATTGCATCCTTTTGGCCTGTAAACGTAATTGGGATCGGCCACCACGCCCTCGGTGAAGATGGCCTTGTAGCCCATGCCTTCTACCATCCTCGCAATCTCATCGCTGTAGATAAGCTCCGTGTTCTCGAAGGTGCCGGGACGGACACCAAAGGCATCCCAAACGGCCTCACGGTGCATCTTCACCTGCTCATAGAACTCCTGCTTATCCTCGTAAAGGCTTGCTAACGAGTGGTAGTAAGTCTGTTCCAGTACCTCCACATTCCCAGTATCCACTAGAGCGGCGAACGAGTCCAGGACCGCGGGCCGATACCGGCGACACTGCTCCAGGAAGACCCCGGAGAAGCTGTAGGCTACCATGAAGGGCCGATCCGAATTCTCAAGCTCTCGGATGCACTCCATGATCACATCGTTGGCGGGAAGATAGCATTTTTCTGAGACGCGCTCGAAGATCCTTCTGTTCTCAGCATCATCGAAATAGAAATCCCAGAGGTCCGGCACCACCTCTTTGAGCGGAGAGTTTCCCCAGAAAAAATCTTTATTTAGCCTGAGGGGCTGGTGAACCTCGAAGCAGAAGGATATTTCAGTCATCGTATCTGTTATTCGGCTGCAAAATATTTACATCCTTCGCGCTGGCGGTCACTGCCACATCGATTCTAAGCGAAATCCTCCGTGACAGTAAACTGATCGCAAGACAAGACGGAGTGAGGCACAGAGAGCACGACGATCCATAACATTCGGGTGCATAAACGCGTGGGAAAATAACAGCTGAGAGAACTATTTTTGTAGAATGTCCGCCATTTAAAGCGGCCTTCCATTTGAAATGTTTGCCATCTAAAAAAAAAAAAAAGTTAAAAATATATCAGTTATTCGTATCTTGTCCAAGCTGATCCGAAACGGAGCCAGGCCAAAACTAAGCCGGCTCAAGACAGAAGACCAGCGCATCCGGTCCGTTATTTCTGCCGCAGATTACCGTGTATCCCGTCAGGCCCGAATCATCCGATTCGTCAATAGAAAGCTCTCCTTGAGAGTCATAAACCAGCACATATCTCATATTCGCTTTCATATCCAGCTGATCCCAATACTGCCAATTCCGATCATTCTCAGCCCCGTGAGCCCATCGGATATTGTAGACCCCCGGTGCCATCATGTTTTCGCAGTACTCAGGTTGCCCTATCGGGTTTGGCTCATACGGGCCATAATAGCTGGGACAGATGCCGGGTGCCGAATCGACCGGCTGAATCGCGGCTACGGCCAGAAATGCCAGCAGAGCTGCCAGGATCAATCCTTTTTTGGCTATCGAAATGTTAATCCCTCGCACCATGATTGGTCACTAATATATGTTAAGCTTTGCGATTTCGCGGGGGCATCGGCTTTTCAGGCTGCGGTAAAACCAATGCGCCCTTGTCCGTCAGACTTGTGCGCTTCACCGAAAGGACTATTTACCTTTGTAAAGAAATTATATTAGATTAGCGCTATGAATTGACATAATTGACATAATAGTCAGGCAGAGGGAGAGGAGCATCAGTGGAGATAAAACAGGCCAGCAAGTTTCCCAGGGCCAAGTCGGGCGTACCTGGATTTGATGAATTAGTAGATGGCGGTTTTCATAAGGGAACCGTAAACACCATAACCGGCTCTTCCGGCACGGGCAAGACAGTGTTCGCCAGCCAGTTCATTCATTTCGGCTGCGAGACGGGAGAGAAGGGAATGATCATAACACCCTCGGAGAGTGCGGAATACCTGAAGCGAGAGATGATGTCCTCCTTTGGCTGGGACTACTCGGGCCTGGAAAAGAAAGGAATGCTGAGCATCGTGGATGTCACTGATCCCGTGCTCCGGCTGCAAAAGAGCATCGATGTCGACCCGGTGGACTTCCTAATTAACTTTAGAAAGATGGTGGAGAGGAAGCTGGAGGAGGTAAGGCCCACCCGGCTCTTCATCGACGACCTGACGGCATTCTTCATGGCCGTGGAAGCCCCCTTCAAGATAAGGTCGCTGACGGACGACCTCTTCGGAACACTGCGAAACAGCGGCGTTACAACGGTTGTAACTATTGGAACAGCTTTCGGCACAAATCAGTTCCTCGAATATGGTGCCGACTCCGCCACCATGCTCACCCGGGAGCGTATCGGCAACACGCTCATCAGATCGATCTATGTCATGAAGATGCGCGGGTCCAAGATCGCCAACAGCATTAGGGTTCTGGACATATCGGACGATGGAATGGCCGTGTCATCTCTGTCGCCTTATCCGTGAGGTTGGAATGATCGAGAGATGGATTCTTCTGGCGGGCGAAGAGGGTGGCCCGGAATCAAATAAGATGGGCGGAATTTGGAATGTAATTGATGCAGAAGCCCTGACCCTGGCCAAACTGGTGGCATCAGGGACAATTGAACGCGGCCTCAAGATCCTGGTGCTGGGGCCCAATTACCCGTCTGCGGGAATGGACTGGAACGGCGGAAGAAATCGCATCACGGATCTGTCGGGATTTGAAAAACTGAACATGGGCCCAACCCTAGACCAGGTTCTATCCGACCTCAAGGCCTCAGGCATTGAGACGGTCACCGGGCAGAGAACGGTAGAAGGCATTCCCATAGGCTACGTCCTATTCAATACCAATTACTATCAGTCCCAGGCGGTGCGCTGGAAGGGCCAGGAGATGACCCTCAACAATGCCGTCAAGACGGAGGCGTTCAGTCTGCTCGGCCTGGACTCGATGAACTACGAGAGGACGCACTACGGCTGGGAGTACAACCACTATCTTAACCTCTCATTTGCAGTCTCCGATCTGGCCATGAGGCTCTCCCGGGCCCAGGAGACGCTTGCCCAGAAATACGAAGACAAGGCCGTCTCGGAGTTCGCCAAATCGGTGATGCCGAAAGTGAGAGTCTCATTGCACTGCCATGAATTCGGCGTATTTTATGCCGTGGCGAGGCTCAAGAAACTGGGCGTTCCCGTTCGAACAGTATGCACTCTTCACGCCACGGTTCCCGGAAGAACCTCCGGGTACAAGGCGCTGCAAAAGATCGTCAAGAACGACTCCAGCATGGATCCCGGCACACCCTTGGGTTTTGCCGCGATGGAGGCGCTGGCGCGCTATGCCGATGCCGTCACATTCGTCGGGGACTCGACCATGAAAGAGGCCATGCTCTTTCACCGCATGAAGGGCATCGTGGTCAGGAACGGCATCGATGTGGATGTAGAGGATATCGACTGGGACAAGAAAGACCGCTGTAGAGAGCGGATTCAGAAGTTTCTCGCCGATAACCTATACAAATTATGCGACGGCCAGTGCGTGAATGCAAAGAGCATCATTCCCATCTTCACCATCTCACGCATTGAGATCGAGAACAAGGGCTATCCCCAGCTCCTCGATGCCCTGATGCTGCAAGATCATCTGCTCAAGCACCGTCTGACCGGCCAGCGACATGCCGACGACGCTCGCGTTGTATGCTTCCTGATTGCCGCGCATGGACCCAAAGACAAAGAGAAGCTGCCCGAGGGCTTCCCCATCAACCTGACGCCCGAAGTCCTGGTGGGCGAGGAGCTGCGGCTGGAGAATATGATCAAAGAGCGGGGCCTGGATGAGAAGGAGCTGATCGCGGGCAAGAGACTGGTTGCAGCAGTGCTCTATCCCCAGTGGGTTGGACCGAATGACGGGGGCCTGGGCATGAGGGCGGACGAGATCATGGCAGGATGCGTGGCCGGCGTTTTTCCTTCGCAGTACGAGCCCTTCCTGCTCACGGCTCTTGAGTCGGGAAAAGAGGGAACGCCGAACATCGTCAGCCGGGCGGCAGGCTACAGCGATGCCCTGAAGAAGATCAAGCATCGCGTGCAGGGCCTGGGCGGCGTGGTAATCGTGGACAATCTTGAGTCCCAGCCTCAAGAGACAGTCCTGGACTATGCCCTGGCTATGGACTACTTTGCCTGGACCTACCTGGATGACGAGGTCAAGTACCGACTGCTCTGCGAGGAGTCATTCTCTCTGGCCAAACAGTTCAGCTGGAAGGAGCCGGTGCTGGAATACTACAATAATTTGGTCCTATAATGCGATATCGCAAAACGAACGTGATGCCGCGTTTTGTGGTGCAACATTCAGCGAGACAACATCACGGGAGGCAAATCCGGTGATGTTTTTGAAAATTTATTGAGATGTGGGTGAAAAGATGAGGATCGCTTACTTCAGCACGGAATTTCCTCCGCTCATCTATGGCGGACTGGGAGTCTATGTGGATAATATCACACGCCAGCTTGTCGATCTCGATGAGAAGATCGCAGTCTTCACATGGGGAAACGGGAAGCTGCCAAGGCATGAGATAGCGAGCGGCGTGGAAGTCTTCCGGGAGACTCCCGTTCCCATGAGGGACGGCATGGAAATTTTCCTGTCGCAGCAGAGCCGATCCTGGGGCGAGGGGCTGAATTTCATGATGGACCTCTTCAGCTACAATCAGCTCTCTGCCTCAGACATCTTGCTGGAAGGTCCCTTTGATCTAGCCGTGGCCCACGATTGGCTGGGCCTTGCCGGCGGCATGGCCGTGAAGAAAGCGGGAGTGCCACTCATATTTCATGTGCACGGCCTGGAAGCGGGCCGGTCGGACAGCCCCAATGCGCAGCTTGTAGCTCTGGAAAAGAAGGGCGCAGAAACTGCAAACCTGGTTATCACTGTCTCGGAGGCGATGAAGCGGGAGCTTGTCGGCCTTGGCGGCGAGCCGGAAAAGATTCGCGTCTGCTACCATGGAGTGGACGCTTCGTTCTTCGATCCGAACCAAGTCGATCCCAAGCGGCTGGCGGCTCTGCGCAAAAAGTTCGGCTTTGCTGAGGATGACATCATCGTGCTCTTCGTGGGCCGCCTGGAGCCCGTTAAAGGCGTCTTGCAGCTCATCTCGGCCCTGACAGGGGTTCGGGCCGAGCATCCTAAAGTAAAGCTGCTGATCGTCGGCAAGGGCAGCCTGGAGGGCCTGACCCGCAGCGAGGCGGAGAGGCTTGGCGGCATAACTTTGGTCACAGATTTCCTGGAGCCCGAAGACAAGCTTTACACTTACGCCCTGGCGGATTTGTGCGTCTTCCCAAGCCTTTACGAGCCCTTCGGCATCGTTGCCCTGGAGGCGGCGGCCATGGGCAAGGCTTCCGTGGTTGGAGCCGCCGGAACCAGCGGTTTAGGGGAGATCGTGGAGAATCCGGCAACTGCGCAGCCTACCGGCGTTCACATCAACGCCCGCAATCCGGATGACATCGCCTGGGGAATCAATCTCGCTTTGCAGGACCGGAAGCGTT